>NZ_JBALOX010000111.1:10315-15633 GCF_036965165.1 Bacillus sp. JJ1521
TCTTTCCAACCTAATGAAGGATTGATGACAACTTCATCTCCAACCTTAACTTCTTCAACGCCAGGACCTACTTCCTCCACAATTCCAGCCCCGTCAGATCCAATCACGAGCGGTGGATCTGTTTCTTTATGTCTATGTAAAACAAATAAATCACGGTGATTGAGCCCTGCACTTTTTAGCTTGACCTTCACTTCACCTCGTTTTGGTTCTACTTCATCGATATCTGAATACGATGTTCCGTCTAATCCAGGAACTTTATAATGTAAAAACGCTTTCATGTCATCCCCTCCGAATTTATCAAAATGATAGTTTTATTGTAATGGAATTCGAGAGAAGATTTCAACTTATTGGATTGGGGGAAGGTGGAAAGGTCGGGTTTCGTACTCGATTGCAAAGCTTGTCGAAGGAAAGTGTAACGGTAAGGGGAGGATCGTACCCCATTGCAAGATTAGAAGAAGGAAAAGGTAACGAAGTGAGGAGAATCGTGCCCGATTGCTAGATTTGAAGAAGGAAAGTGGAACGAAAAAAGGAGAATCGTGCCTGATTGTTGGATTAGGGCAAACAAAGCGGACAGAATAAATATGAATCGTATAATATTCTGCAATAAAATACTCATACAAACCGATCTAGCCTATACTAATAACATACACGAATCGGAAAGGGTTTTTCGTACATGCAAAAACGATTAAATGAGTACGGGATTCAAATCGGTACTTTACCAACAGGGTCACTCAATAAAATAACAGATGTAAAAGGAGTCAAAGTCGGACACTCCACGAAATCCAGCGGAGACGTTCAGACTGGAGTGACGGCGATCATCCCGCATGACGAAAATATTTTAACAATAAAATGGTTGCTGCATCATATGCTATGAATGGGTTCGGGAAGACAGTGGGAACTCTTCAAATTGATGAGCTTGGCACGATCGAAACGCCAATTTTGCTGACAAATACACTGAGTGTGGGGACGGCTGCAACTCATCTCATCAGTTATAGCTTAGCGCAAAATAAAGAAATTGGAGATACTACTGGAACTGTTAATCCTGTCGTCGGTGAATGCAATGATATGTTTTTAAATAACATCCGTAAACAGTCCGTAACAGGAGATCATGTCCGAGAATCCTTAGAAACAGCCAACACTCATTTTGAGGAGGGCAGCATTGGCGCTGGAATGGGCATGAAATGTTTTGGATTAAAAGGTGGAATTGGTTCATCTTCAAGGACCCTTACATATCCACATGGTACTTATACTCTTGGTGTATTGGTACTCTCGAACTTTGGTGAAATCAATCAGTTTCGCCTGAATGGCAAGCATGTGGGTCCAATGATCAAATCAAAGCTTCCTGTAATAAACCCTAATGGGGACAAAGGCTCCGTCATGATTATTCTCGCAACCGATTTACCCGTGACATCACGGCAATTAAAGCGAATTGTCAAGCGTGCTTCAGTAGGATTAAGCAGAACAGGCTCTTTTATTGGAAATGGAAGTGGAGATATTTTCATAGGCTTTTCAACTGCAAACAAAATTAGTCATGAAAACAATGACTCATTACAGACAGTTAAAGTAGTACATGAAGATGGCCTAGATCAAGCGTTCTTAGCAACGGCTGATGCAACAGAGGAAGCCATTTTACAGTCATTAGTTACTGCAAAAACGACAACAGGTCGTAATGGAAACACACTTTATTCTTTAGCTGATTATATGGATGAGATACTTTCAAAATTAGGGGGAATCCACATGAGCAAACCGATTATAGGTGTAACCTCACATGTTGAGTTGGATTATAAACACACATTATCGAATGATTATGTTCAGGCTATCGTTCAAGCAGGTGGAATTCCGGTGATTTTACCAATCGGGATTGACGAGGATGTTTCACAGCTTTCAAGTAAAATAGATGGACTGCTTTTAACAGGGGGAGGGGATATTGACCCGACTCTATTCGGAGAAGAGCCTCATCCAAAACTTGGGACAATTTCGCCCGGAAGAGATGAATTGGAACCGGCCATTATAAAAGAAATGCTTGCCGCGAATAAGCCAATCCTTGCGATTTGCCGCGGCATTCAAATCTTAAATATAGCGCTTGGCGGGGATATGTATCAGGATATTTATGATCAACACGAAACCAAACTACTTCAGCATTCCCAAAAAGCAACAAGGTACCATCTTGCTCATTTTGTGAAGGCGAAGGAAGGTAGTTTACTAGCTTCTATAGCAGGTACCTCCGAATTTAAGGTAAATACGTATCATCATCAGGCTGTTCGCCATGTGCCACATCCACTGCAGGTTTCGGGGATTGCTTCAGATGGAATTATTGAGGCAATTGAAAGTACGGGACACAATTTTGTATTAGGAGTTCAATGGCATCCGGAAGGCTTGGCGGTCAATGGAGACGAGATTGCAAAGCGTATTTTTACAAGATTTGTAGAAAGTTGTTGAGAAAAGAAAATGGGAGTTTAGCACGGCTAAACTCCTATCTCCAATACTCCAAATACTCATAATTGTCGGTGGGAACTTTTTTAATAACCTCGTTTGCTTCATTGCGGTATACCTCATACTCCTGGTACACTTCAACCTTATTTCCGTTCACCATCTCCGTGTCAACAAACTGCATTTCCAAATCCGGAACCAGTTCCTCGAATAATTTTTCTTCCGGATTTACAGTCACTTCCTCATCAGCCGTTATTCCAGACACAGAAATTGCATTCTTGTACTCATTGACATCATCTGCTTCAATTATGCCGGTCACAAATATGATAAAAAAAATACCAATCGCAGCCAGAAATTTATTCAACGTCACCAAACTCCTTTTCCATATCTACTACACATCTATATGCATTCTGAAAAAAGAATAGGACAACTAATCCAAAGAACAATAGCTTGTTATCTTAGGTTGGGATAAAATGGAAAACTGAAAGAACCGTCCCATTGGTTCCACAAATAAAGTAGGAATGTAATGTATAAATAGGAATACGTTAGTAGGGAGGTAACCTAGCTATTAGATTTATATAGGTTATGGGAGTCATATATACATTTCAAAGTAAAGGGGTTAAGCCATGAGTAAAAATGTCTTGATTTTAACTGGAGATGCTGTAGAGTCATTGGAAATCTATTATCCATATTATCGTTGTCAGGAGGAAGATATTAATTGTGTGATTGCATCACCTACGAAGAAAACTTTACAAACGGTTGTTCATGATTTTATCCCTCAAATAGAAACCTATACGGAAAAGCTCGGGTATTTATTAGAATCACATGCTTCAGTAGATGAAATTAATCCAGCCGAATTTGATGGTTTAATTATTCCAGGAGGACGTGCCCCGGAGTATATTCGAATGAATAAAAAGGTCCAAGAGATAACGGCACATTTCCTGGTAGAAAATAAGCCAATTGGTGTCATCTGTCATGGATCACTTGTTTTAACAACGGTCAGAGAATTTATTAAAGATCGAGAAATGACAGCCTATCATGCTTGTCGACCTGAAGTAGAGGCAGCAGGTGCTACATACGTAGAGGAAATTTTGCATGTAGATAAAAACATCGTTTCAGGTCATGCGTGGCCTGACTTACCTGGATTCATGAAAGAGTTTTTCAAGCTACTTACTAGCAATAAGGAAGTGTCAGTGTAAGAGTCGAAAAGAACGAAAACTCGCCTTGGGCGAGTTTTCTTTTTTCTGACATTGTTAACGGATTCTAGCCTTGCGAATCCCATCAACTATATTGATTGCTGCAGATACAATGAATGAAACGAGTACTGTAGCAATGACCCATGTGTTAAATTGATTATCATTGATGCCAAATAAATCAGTCATATACAAGATAAAATTTTGGTTTAAGATATTAGGATTTAGAAAGATTATGATGAAAACAATGGTTGAAAATACTTGCAGGACAGTATTGAAGATTACTATTCTGTTAGTCCATTGTCCTTTGATCAGTTTATATAAGGCTAATGCTATTTCCAAACCGATTACCACTAGAACGATCGGCCAAAACGTAAGCAATACATCTTGATTTAAGGCTGGTGTAACAAATTCAAGTCCATCTTTACCACTTTCATATACACCTAGAATTTGATTGGCATAAAAATAAAGGGTTACCCAGATTGCTGTCCACAATAAAGCGCCAAATACTTCTATTTTTGAAATTGCCTTTTTCTTAGGGATATAAACGATATTTTTTAAATCATCTGGAGTCCATTTTTTTAAACTAGTTGTAAGGGGCTGATCATCTTTTCCTTTATCTGTTCTTTCTATAATCGCAAACACAAGCGTGAACCAAAAGAATGTTTGGATCGAAACGTCAACGATTTTCCAAATCCCGAAACCTAACAAATCCAAAACCACATTAATGATGGCTTCCTCGCCCTGATACCCGATAAAATATTCGGCAAACATCGCAATGAGAGCTACTACTGCAGCAATCGGTATAATCATTTTTAACAAGCTAACATACACATCAAAATAGCGTGGACCAATTAGGTGCATTGGGCGTTCTCGATAATTACTAGCCAACTTTACCGGGCTCCCTAATTTCTCGAGCACTATTTTTACTTCCTCTTCACTGTATTCATCAGGCAACATATCCTCAATGGTTGACCGTAGTTCAAGTGCAATATCATCACGCATTTTTTCAGGCAGTCTCCTAGTTACTTCCTGAATGTAAATATCAATCAGAGTCATAGTCTTCCTCTCCCTCTAATAAGCTGTATAGCTCTTTTGAATTTTGAATCCATTCTTTTTTTAGCTGTAAAAAAATCTCGAGCCCGAAGTCACTTAAAACGTAGTATTTACGGGGTCTGCTTTCAGTTGTATCCCAGCTACTCGTCACCAATTCCTGTTTTTCTAGGCGGCGAAGTAAGGGATATAAGGTACTTTGGTCAATCGCAATTCCGGAACCCTCTAATAATTGAACAAGTGAATATCCATATTGAGGTGTTCGTAATTGACTTAAAACGGCTAACGTCAACGTACCTCTTCTAAGTTCTGTCATTAATGAGTTTAATAAGTTACTCATCCAGCCACCTCGTTTTGTAATACTATATGTCATACAGTATTTAATTTATACTATGTATCATACACTATTATTGTGACGCAAGCAATCAAACTTTTTTAAAAAGAATGACAGATGATTTTCGTATGCTATAATAAGGTAAATTGAATAATAATAGGGGGGCTCACACATGTGGGCTGAGAGTAAGCGAAATGTAGCTTTGACCCTTAACCTGATTTGGATAATGCCAACGTAGGGAATATGTGTAAGTATGAGTATTCATGCGGTATATCTTAATCAGGTATACCGCATTTTTTTATTCAACA
>NZ_JBALOX010000111.1:15737-17217 GCF_036965165.1 Bacillus sp. JJ1521
GTCTTTATGACCCACTTCCTGTGGACCTAACATCTGGGCACAAATACGCCAAGGCACATTTGATTATTTAGGAGGAGAAATTATGTTTGAGCAAATCATCGCAAATGTTAGGGAAAAAACACCACTTGTACATAATATTACAAACTATGTGACGGTTAATGATGTTGCAAATATGGTACTTGCTTGTGGAGGGTCACCAATAATGGCGGACGACCCGAAGGAAGTGGAGGAGATTACAAGCATTTGTAGTGCGCTTGTGATTAATATTGGAACATTAAATGAGAGAACGATAGATTCGATGATTTTGGCGGGAAAAGCAGCCAATAGATTGGGGCGTCCCGTTGTTTTAGACCCGGTTGGGGCGGGTGCATCAAGCTTACGAACCAACACTGTCTATCGTCTATTAGAAGAGGTTCAGTTCGCGGTCATTCGAGGTAATCTATCTGAGATAAAAACCGTACATGCTGGCAGTGGCAATACAAAAGGTGTTGATGCTGCAGCAGAAGATGTCATCAATGAAGGAAATATCAATGAAATGGTTCAATTTGCGAAAAAGGTAAGCAAACAAACAGGTGCCATTATTGCAATCACAGGAGCCATTGATATCGTTGCAAATACTGAAGAAGCATTTGCAATCAGAAATGGACATCCAATGATGTCAAAAATAACCGGGACAGGTTGTATGCTTTCATCGGTTGTAGCTGCATATTGTGGAGCCAATCCTCAGGAAATTTTAGAAAGCACGGCTGCTGCTGTGAGTGCAATGGGATATTGCGGAGAACTAGCTTATCAAAAGGTAGAAGAATTAAATGGTGGAACGTCATCATTTCGAACGTATTTGATTGATTGGATGAGCAAACTAGACTTTACATTACTTCAAGGCGGGATGAAAATTGAAAATCGATAATAATGCTATGTTGTTATACGCAGTAACTGATCGTGCTTGGACAGGCAGCCAGACTTTAGTTGAGCAAGTAGAGGCTTCACTAAAGGGTGGAATTACCTTTTTACAGCTTAGAGAAAAAAAACTTGGCTATGATGAATTTTTACAGGAAGCGATTGAACTTAAAAGGCTAACCGCATCCTACAATGTTCCATTTGTTATTAACGACAATGTTGAAATTGCGTTAGCTTGTGATGCCGATGGTGTGCATGTTGGGCAAGAGGATATGCCAGTTGAAAAAGTCCGTGAGTTAATTGGACCAGATAAAATTCTCGGTGTATCAGCTCAAAATCTAGAACAAGCCATTGCTGCTGAAAAGGCGGGTGCTGATTATCTCGGGATTGGTTCTGTATTTCCTACGGGCACAAAGTCAGATGCAAAACCAATGACATTTGAAACCGTCCAAGAAATTTGTAACAGTGTATCGATTCCAATTGTAGCAATCGGAGGAATTAATAAAACGAATATAATGGAATTGAGTGGCAGTGGGGTAGATGGTGTTGCTGTAGTATCTGCAATCTTTGCCCAAGGCGATAT
>NZ_JBALOX010000111.1:17260-21877 GCF_036965165.1 Bacillus sp. JJ1521
AGGAGTGATTGGTCATGAAAAAAGTACTAACAATTGCTGGCTCTGACTGTAGTGGGGGAGCGGGGATCCAAGCCGATATTAAAACAATTACTGCCCATAAAATGTATGCAATGAGTGCAATTACGGCGCTCACTGCTCAGAACACAACTGGCGTATATGGTGTACTGGATTCGACTCCGGAATTTGTCGGACAACAGCTTGATTGCATTATGACTGATATTTTTCCTGACAGTGTAAAAATAGGGATGGTGTCCTCACCTGAAATTATTCAAAAAATCGTAGAGAAGCTAGTGGAATATCAACCACAAAATATTGTCTTGGACCCAGTCATGATTTCCACAAGTGGAAGTAGACTGTTGAGTGAATCAGCGATGGATGCTTTAATTACGAGATTATTTCCACTTGCTACTGTTATTACACCAAATTTACATGAGGCTGAAGCGCTTTGCGGAATGGAGATTCACACGAAGGAAGACATGCAAATGGCAGCTCAAACATTGTCCAAAACGTATAATGGTGCCATTTTAATTAAAGGGGGTCATCTTGAGGATACAGCCGATGATCTTTTATATAGCGATGGAGAGTTCACCTGGTTCCAGGGAGCCCGTATTAATAACCCGAATTCTCATGGCACAGGCTGTACGCTTTCATCAGCCATTGCTTGTAATTTAGCAAAAGGTTTGGATATTAAATCAAGTATTCACGAGGCAAAACGTTATATTACGGGAGCACTGGGCGCGGGGCTTGACCTTGGAAAGGGAAGCGGACCATTGAATCATGTTTATGAACTATAAAAAAAGTGGGGGATCCCCCACTTTTTATAATTTTGTAGCTTTTAACACAACTGCTTCTCCTTGGAAGGAAATGATTTTATGACTCTCGATTTGTATCCGAAATTTTTGTTTGGTTTTATCAGAAGCGTTCAGCATGTATTCGGTTAGTTCAGACTTCTCTTGGTCTGACAAATGCATGCGGTCACACCAGCTTTCAAATGTAAAAGTCTTTTCAAAACGATAGAGTTCCTGAATTTCAAAGCCTTCATTTTCTAACATTTGGATCCACTCGGTCTTTTTCCAAGCACGAAAATGGCTGTAGTCTCGCTTTTTTTCTACTGTATTATAAAATTCATCAAATTCATCTTTTTCAGGAGCAACATTATCATCTAACAAGAACTGTCCTTCTTTTTTTAATACACGCGCTACTTCACTTACGAAGTTTGTAATGTTAGGAAAATGGTGTGGTGCGATACGGCACGATACGATATCGAATGTTTCGTCTGAGAATGGTAGTTTTTCAGCATCCCCTTCAACAAATTCAACATTTTCATGACCATTACCTTTAATGAATTTTTCTGCAACCGCTAACATTTCTGGCGTTAAATCGAAGGCTGTAACCTTTGCTACATGAGGCGCAAGTGCATTTGCAGTATGTCCACCACCAGTAGCAATGTCGAGGACAAGTTCTGTACCCTTGGCCTCAGCCAATGAAACTAATGTTTGTAAATCTCCACCCTTACGATGGCCTTCACTTGTTACGTAAGATGCTGCACTACGACCAAATTGCTTTTGAACGTCTTTTTTATTGTCCATTCTTTAACCCCCTATAAATGTGATATCTCTATCTTATAGTAAAATTTAACATTAGGAAATTATAAAAAAATTATAAAATGAGATAAGAAAAGGTTATGGGAAGCCGAAATAAGAATATTTTCCTATTTCATTAATACATTTAAATGAATACTTCTGAGGGGGTCAGCAAGTGGCGGAAGGAAAAAAGATTTTTGTTGGGAACTATAAAGGGGGAGTCGGCAAGACTACGAGTATCTATCAGATTGCACTTCACCTAGCAGAGGCAAAAAAGAGGGTGCTCTTAATTGATTTAGATCCACAATGTTCGTTGAGCGAAATTTGTCTCACAAGAATTGATAGACACCTTGAGCAACTAGGGAACAATGAAAGTCTAAACTTTGTCTATGATCTGTGGGAGCAATTTAAACAATACCCTTATTTAAGATATACCATTGATCCAACAACCTTAATCAAAAAAACTCCTGAGCAAATCCACTTCATTCCATCTAATCTATTCTATAAAAATGGTGGCCTCGATCAAATTGCTTCAAAATTATGTGATGATTTTGAAGACCTAGTTGTGCTCCAGCAATTTTTCCAAAGTACGGGGCTTGAAGGTAAGTATGACTATATTCTGTTTGATTGTCCACCAAGCAATAATGTGATAACCCAAGGTGCATTCCTTTTATCAGATTATTATTTAATTCCGTCGATCATTCAAACGATGAGCATTCGTGGGGTAGTCCATTATACAAAGTCGGTTGAAAAGATATATAACCATTATTGTGATGATCATAAAAAAGCAGATCTAGCAAAATTATTATTTGGCCCAAAACCAAAGTTAATCGGTATTTTTGAAACACTGAAAAAGACTAATGTCAATAATGTCAATGCAATTAAAGATTTAAAATCTGACCTAAAAGGCGCTGGTATAAAATCGGTTTTATCAGATATGGAGGATGGAAATTATTTATTCAAAACGGTGATCCGCCACTATGAGGCGATCGCACGCGATACAGCAGACGGTAAAAAACGTTCGGAATATGCAGAATTAACGGATGAAATCTTATTTTGTGTGGAACCAAATATTTTTAATAGTCTCATATAAGTGGAGGACGAAATGGATGAGTACATTAACCTATCAAAAGGTTGCAGTTCATTTGGAAAAATTAAAAGAAATTTATGAAACACTTCAATTACCAAAAAAAGAATTGAGGGAAATTGAAAGAGCTATTGAGATATTTAAACAAAATGGTGATGTCGTGGTTGGAGCTGCTTTAGTGACGAAATCTGTATCAAACAAAAAAACAAAGCAATCATTTTCTGAAATTGTTGATTCTTTATTTCAAGGAAACTATCACGATTTGGAAGGGACGAAGCTACGTTATCATGAGCTAAACTCCGCTGAGCAGGTAATTACCTACATTGATTTTACTGCAAAAACAAAAATTTTAAAAGAATCTAGCGCCTTAGATTTAAAGCTATTATACTGTTTGCTTACAGAAGATAAACAAGAGCTAAAAGGGACGAAAAACGAGGTATACGAGGCAATTAAGCGAAATGTTCGAGCAAAAAAACGAGGAAAAGCGTTTTTAGAATTTGCATAATAATAACCCCACGTTTTAAGCGTGGGGTTCATTTATGGAACGGACGGAGGGAAACTGGAAGGTGAATTCGGTTCCTTCTCCGACTGTACTTGTAACACGAATCGTACCATTCATTGCTTTTACTATACTATAGACGACCATCATGCCAAGGCCGGTTCCTTTAGGTCCTTTAGTAGAATAATAAGGCTCTCCAAGCCGTTCAATCTGTTCTTTCGTCATCCCTACACCTGTATCTCTTATCACAATTGTTACATCGGAGCGGTCATAGCTGGTTTCAACAAATAATTGACCCCCACCTGGCATGGACTCAATTGCATTTTTCATAACATTGATAAAGCATTGATGAAACTTCTGACGGTCTCCTTCCATCGAACCAATCACCGCAAAATTCGTAATGACTTCCACGGAGTACTGATTCGCAGTGGGCCTTAAAATAGAAATGACCTGTTGTAATTCTCGCTTGATCTGAAGCGTTTCAAAAGTTTCTAATGCTGGCTTTGAAAAAGTCAAATAATCTTGAATAACTCTTTCAGCGGATCCTAGTTCTTCTTTAATTATTTGAAGATACTCTTTTTGTTTATGGCGGGGGAGGGTATTGGACATTAATAACTGTACAAATCCCATCGCCGCGGTTAAAGGATTTCTAATTTCATGAGAAATCGCAGCTCCCAATTGTTCAACCGCATGAAGTTTTTCTGATTTTACAATGGTTTGTCGCATTTGGATATTATTGCGGACAAATTCGGTTAAATAAGACAATATTCCTAAGCCAATCGGTGGAAGGGTTAGGTACGCAAACCAAGCATCCAAAGGATTGGCTGGTTGATTTGTAACTTGTAGTGCTGCAGCTGTTAAAAAGGATAAAATAAAGGTCAAAAGTACCGCTACGCATATCCGCTTATTTGAACTCTGCTTCCAAAACTTGGGGTAGATTCTCCACAAGATAACAGAAAAGGGGAGATACAATAAAATTGTTGCGAAAAATCCCAGGTTTATCCCATAAAACCCTCTAATAACAATTACGGTCAAACATAAAATGGGACCAAGTCCTAGATAAAGACCTCCAATTAATACCGGAATAAGACGAAGGTCAAAGTAGTAGGTGGGAGTTGGTTGATAGGAAAATATAAAGCAAACCAAAATAAGCACAGTTAATCCGATGTACGCTTCTCCTTTTGAAAGGGAAAGGTTTCTCTTTCGTTCAAACCATATTAATCCGATAAATAAAAGTATGATTAATAATGAAAGGTTAATCAAAATGTGCTTAGTAATTTCCATAATTCACCTTCGACAATTTAATAGTAAAGTTTTATAATATATCAAATAGTTCGACAACATGTGATTCCATTATAATACATAATAAAATGGTTTTGTTGAAATAAGTAGTTTTTATTGAAAAAAATCTGCAAATTCAAAATAGAGCTTTTTCCTATAATTGTTTT
>NZ_JBALOX010000112.1:0-5496 GCF_036965165.1 Bacillus sp. JJ1521
TAACCACCCCTATTGGTGCGGCTGTTTATGTTTATAAATATACTTGTTGTTCTTCATTGAATCGAATCGGCGGAGTGGCGTATTCCTGTCGTAAAAGTTTAGATCGAAGAGGTTCAGGAAATACAGCTAAATAGGTTTGGGCAGCCTTCCAATCGAGTGTAAAGAGTTCATCAGAAAATCCCGTCGCCTTTGACAGAATTGGAAGTTCAATATCTTTTTTTACATGATTTAAATAGTTCTGTCCTTTTTGCGACATCCCAAGTAAGCGAATATAGGTCGCAACAGGGTTTTCATTTATAGGTTTTAGCTGTTCCTTTGTTGTGTTTGTTAAGATGTGTACGCATAATCTTTGCAATCTTGTCCATGTGTACCGTTTTGTTTTAATTTTTTCCATAAAGTCTTGGAAAGAAGTTGCTTCCGAAATATAAGTGAGTAACCTATTTTCAATTCCTTCTTCTGCTTCATATATATTTGCTAATTCAAAAGGTGTAGAAGTAAGTAGTTTGTATTTTAATAATGTAAAATAGTCCTCCCACCGATGGAAAAGCTGATTCTCATCAAGATAAGATGAAAGCCATTTGGAAGTGGAAGGGGGAAGATAGTTTTTAATTTCTTCGATATTTTTTTCGGCAGAAAATAATGTTTTTCGAATGCTTGTTGCACTAGCAATGGATTCATGTGAAAATGTTTCGTCATGGTAGCCAGCAGACGTCCTGGTGATGGTTTCAGCCTTAATTGTACTATTTTGGTCATGGATGGCTTTGACATAATGATAGCCCAAAATATTATTTGGTTTTGACAAATCCACGTATGTATCATGATTTGAAAGTGAAGAATAAGCAAGAGATGTTGCTTTTGGGTAGCTATAACCTTCTTTCAAATATTGCCGGGTTGTTTGATCATAAGTTAGTTGATTGTTTTTCAAAAATTCAACAGTTGATAGAAAATCGTCGATTGTCCCATTTTCACTCCCGAAACAAACTACTTCACAATGGAGAGTACTTAGTAGGGAAATTGCTCCATTTGCAAAGTTTTGTGCTTTTTGAGTCGCAAATGCATAAGGCAATTCAATGACGATGTCAACGCCTGCTTCCAACGCCATTCTCGTTCTTACCCATTTTGAAACTAAGGCAGGTTCTCCGCGTTGAAGGAAATTTCCGCTCATCACTGCAATCGTACAGTCCGCATTTGTCTTCCTTTTCGTTTCATCAAGATGGTACTTATGTCCGTTATGAAATGGATTATATTCAACAATTACACCAACAGCCTTCATCGTTTCACCCTTTTTTATTTTATTAATGAATTTTAAATATCATTTTATTGGAAAAGCTGATATAGTAGAAAAGTATTTATACTCCAAGTATAGTGTAAAGAAAAAATATTGACAAATGTAATCTGCAAAGCTATAATTACCTTTGTTGCGTTCGAGGTGATTCATTTGAAATGGACAATTAATCAATTAAATCAGTTGGCTCGAAAAGGTCTAATGATTGAAGAAACTGTTGATGTAAAAGACTTAATGGAGTTCGATAATTCGATACGAGACATTTCACCGGTGCAAGTTACAGGCCGTGCTGATCTCAGCTCTACAAAGGCGAGCTTTCATATCACAATTTCAGGTTCAATGATTTTGCCTTGTTCTAGAACCTTGGTTGATGTGAAATTTCCATTTGAGATCCAAACAACTGAAACGTTTTTACTTAGAGAGACATCTGATTATGATCTAGAATCGGAAGAGGATGTTTATCAAGTTCGAGGAGAAGTAATTGATTTACTTCCGCTAATCAAGGAAAATATTTTACTTGAAATACCAATGCAGATTTTTTGTGATGATTCGAATTCTGAAGATGCAGCACCACAATCCGGACAAGATTGGGAAGTTATCACCGAAGATGACAGAAAGAACAAGATTGACCCCCGATTGGCAGGACTAGCAAAATTCTTTGAAGACGAATAAAATCCATCTTGATCTATTTATTTTTTTAAGGAGGTGGGAATAATGGCTGTACCTTTTAGAAGAACTTCTAAAACAAGAAAAAGATTACGTCGTACACATTTCAAATTACAAGTGCCAGGTATGGTGGCATGCCCAAACTGTGGTGAAATGAAATTAGCACACCGCGTATGTAAAGAATGCGGTAGTTACAAAGGAAAAGAAGTTGTTAGCAAATAATTTTTGTTAACAACTTAATCAAATTCGGCTTGGCGGATTTGTGTCCAGATTTTTATCGGGCTTGTCTCGATAGTTACCTTAAAAAATCTGAGTCATCCGCCGGTGGCTTAACTTTGAAAAAGTTAAAGCGTATCAACAACATTGTTGTTGGTACGCTTTTTATTTTGTCCATAGTACAATAGAAGAAAAGGATAAAGGGGCAAGTTATGTCGAAATACATAGTTGAACGAGATGTACGGGGGACTGTTTGGTTTACAATCAATCGACCTGAAAAATGGAATGCGATTGATTTTGATGTAATGGATGGACTTTTACAGACGATCATAGAGGTAGAAAAGAACGAGGATGATCGGGTTTTAGTGATAACAGGAGCTGGACGAAAAGCGTTTTGCTCTGGCGGTGATTTATCGGTTTTTCAAAACCTTCAAACGGTAGAAGAAGCATATCATATGCTTAGCAAGATGGGCATGATTTTATACAAACTTGCGACCTTATCGAAACCAACTATCGCTCTATTGAATGGACTAGCAATTGGTGGTGGATGTGAGCTTGCAACGGCCTGTGACTATAGACTAGCATCCCGTGGAAGTAGATTTGGCTTTGTTCAAGGAAAACAAGGGATCACAACAGGTTGGGGTGGTGCAACTATCCTACTAGATAGAATATCTATTGTTAATGCATATCACCTTCTAATGACAGGAGAAATTACTTCTGCTGAAGGCGGGAAAGAGCTTGGTTTTATTCAACATGTCCTGTCAGAGAATGATTCGAAGAGGGAGTGCGAAGAATTTATTGCCAACGAATTCTTACATACTACTAAAGTTGTAAAAGCTTATAAAAAGGTATTGAATAGAAAATGGGCAGCTTCAGCATTAAAGGAGAGAATGCTTGAAGAAATTGAGGAATGTTCGGCTTTGTGGACAACGGATGAACATCTTGAAGCCGTTCGAAAAATCATGCAAAAAGAATAATTATTTTCTTACTAGAGTGAGAGTAGTCTATCTTTTCTACTACATGCATATGTATAAGTAAAAAAGTTTAGGAGGGAAAGATATGACTTCAACACGTCAAGATGCATGGAACCAAGATGAGGATTTATTCCTTGCTGAAGTAGTATTGCGCCACATCCGAGAAGGTGGAACACAATTAGGTGCATTTGAAGAGGTAGGTCGATCACTATCTCGTACCGCAGCCGCCTGTGGTTTTAGATGGAATTCATATGTACGTAAACAATATAAATCCGGTATTGAACTAGCGAAAAAGCAGCGTAAAGAATTAAAGAAGCAAAATAACGGAGAACAGCTTCAGCAAAACCAATCAGAACTTGAAACTACTGAAATAACGAATAGCGCCTCACCTGAGCTACAATTAAGGGATATCATCCAATTCCTTGAAGAGTATGAGAAAACAGAAAATGAGCTTCAAAACGTTGTCAAAGAAAATCAGAGCTTAAACAATCAAATAAGTAAGCTACAAGACCAAGTTAAAGATTTAAAGGCACAAAATAATACATTGGAAAATAATATTCAATTAATTGAGGAAGATTATAAGGCGTTGATTGAAATTATGGAACGCGCCCGTAAAATGGTGGTTCTACAAGAAGATGAACGTAGTAAAAAGGTAAAATTTCAAATGGATCGAAATGGGAATCTTGAACGAGTTGAAAAATAAAAAAGAAAACAGCTGACATCATGTTCAGCTGTTTTCTTCATATATTACTTAGTCGATTTCATGTACACCGTCTGGGAACCAAAGAAGCGGGTTTTCCCCTAGGTCACGTTCCATGTTGTAAGCTGCGGGTATGAAACCCATTTTCTCCCAAAACTCAGAAGATTTTACACGCGGATTTGTTTTAATCGGTAGATTATAGGTTTTGGCATAATCCACTAATGCTTTTCCAAAGCCTTTTTTCTGATAATTTGGGAGAACTTCAAGCTTCCATAGCTCTAAGTAGTCCTGTGCAGGCTCGAAATATTTGTTGAATTTTTTATCAACACGATAAAGGCTCATTCGCGCCACTAATTTATCTCCAAAGAAAATGCCATAAAAAGGTGAAACGCTATCATTTTCGATAATATTTGATTCAAGGTCTTCAAGCATGGATAGCTCCTGGAGGCCATATTCCTTAAACTCTTTAAATTCTTCTAGTGTTTTATAGTTTACTAATAATTTCTCAACCTTAGCTGTATACATTTGATATCCCCCTTGCGATTCTACTATGAAAAATTGTTTTAATTTGATATTACATTCATTATATAACAAACTAACAAAAAATTCTGTAGAAAAATATAGAAAGCGTTTTCAATTCGGTGCAGGAATATGTAGATAGCTGTAGAAATTATATAATGCACCTTTTATCTTTTGGCGAAAGGGGAAATGAGCTTGAAAAAAGTGTTGATTGCAAACAGGGGAGAAATTGCATCAAGGATCATTAAAACTTATCTCAAGATGGGGATTGAAACAGTTGCTATCTATTCTGATGCAGATCAAGAATTACCATTTGTGAAAAATGCAACTGTAGCCCATCGGATTGGCGAGCCGCCGGTTATGAAATCCTATCTACAAATGGACAAAATTATTGAAATTGCCGAGCGGGAACAGGTTGATGCAATCCATCCAGGATACGGATTTTTATCAGAAAACGCAATCTTTGCTAAATCAGTGGCTAATAAAGGGATTGTTTTTATAGGACCAACACCACAGGTTATCACACTAATGGGGGATAAGGTGAAAGCAAGACAAACAATGATTGATGCGGGTGTACCAGTTGTGCCAGGGAGTGATAAAGGCATCCAAACAATCGAAGAGGCTTTAGATCTTGCAAAAAAGTTTGGTTATCCCGTCATGTTAAAGGCAAGTGGCGGTGGTGGCGGAATCGGGATGGTATGCTGCCATTCTGAAAATGACTTACAAAAGGCATTTCAAACAACAAAAACTAGAGCCAAAACGTATTTTGGAAATGATGAAATGTTCATTGAAAAATTCATTCCAAATGCAAGACATATCGAGGTACAAATTTTTGGTGACCATCACGGAAATATTGTCCACCTTTTTGAAAGGGATTGTTCCATTCAACGTCGCAATCAAAAGGTCATAGAGGAAACACCCTCTCCATTTCTTTCGAAAGAGACACGTGAAAAAATCTGTCATGCGGCCAAAAAGGCAGCAGAATATGTCGACTATACAAATGCCGGAACCATTGAATTTATTGTTGATGAACAGGAAAATTTCTACTTTTTAGAGATGAATACAAGGCTTCAAGTTGAGCACGCCATTACAGAGATGATTACGAATCTTGATCTTGTAGAATGGCAGCTGCTAGT
>NZ_JBALOX010000113.1:0-10024 GCF_036965165.1 Bacillus sp. JJ1521
ACACATTACTACATACAATAAGGGAACAATTAGGATTAAGCGGCACGAAAAACGGATGTGAAAATGGGGATTGTGGGGCATGTACGGTTCTAGTTAACGGGGAACCAATGCATTCCTGTCTTTGTCTAACGATGGAAGCCTTAAATCAGCCGATAACAACAATCGAAGGATTAGAGAAATCGCCTATTAAGCAGACATTTGTTGAAAAATGGGCAATCCAATGCGGGTATTGCACACCAGGCTTTATTTTAAATTGTCATGCATTAGCTTCAAAACATCCACATGCAGACGACGCGGTCATAGATGAATGGATGGCATCCAATCTCTGCAGATGTACGGGTTACCAAGAAATAAAGGATGCCGTTAAAACAGTACTGCGGGACACGGGGACAGGTCCCATGACCCACCATTAATTGGAAGGGAGATAAGTTAATGGTGAAAATGTATAAGATTAGAGGATGCTGAAACGTTAAAAGTAGGTAAGGGGCATGAAACTGGGTAAAACTACGGGATGCTGAATCGGAAAAGATAAGTAAGAGGTACTTAACTGGGTAAAATTGGGGGATGGTGAACCAATAAAGGGAGGAAAGAGATACTCGACTGGGTAGCAAAAGAAAAATAAGCGGAGATTTTCCGGTTATATGCAGAATGGAGCTCGTTTTGGGGATAATAAGGGAAGTTTTTCCGGTTATGCAAAACAAAAACTCCCATTTTCAAACTTTTCGAGTCGATAGGCGGAATAACTCCGTCTATTTCATCATTTTTTAATTAAAATTACCAATTAACCGGAATTTTTCCGTCTATTTATCAGCTAGGGTGCTTAACTTGATCCCTCAACCGTAGGAGTGGAACCTCAAAGAAAAAGACGTATGCCAATTCATACGTCAATTCTTGTATCTTTTATTAAAAGTTCCATGCAGATTTTTTGTCTTTTACCTACTCTCTATTTTATTCACCTGTTTCAGCAAAACGCTTAATTCTCTCTCCTATTTGCTCACGAACCCGCTCAAACACAGCCCATTTCTCTTCTTCGGTACCTTTAGCTTTTGCCGGGTCATCAAAGCCCCAATGATCACGTTTGACATGCGCCGGTGTCATTGGACACTTATCTGCAGCGTCTCCACATAAAGTCACTACAAAATCAGCATTGTTTAAAATTTCAGGATCAATGATGTCTGAAGTTTGATTTGAAATATCAATTCGAACCTCTTTCATTGCCTTTACTGCGTTCGGGTTTAAACCATGTGCTTCAATACCCGCACTTAATACGTTCCACTCATCACCTAAATACTTTTTTCCCCAACCTTCTGCCATTTGGCTTCTGCATGAATTACCTGTACATAAAAAGTAGATTGTTTTTTTAGACATAATGTATTTCTCCTTATTGTTTAATGAATAATTAGTAACCAGATATATAAACCAATTAATGTGATGAACAATGTTGGAATGGTGAGTATGATACCTGTTTTGAAATAAGTACCCCATGAAATTTTGACGCCTTTTTGTGAAAGTACATGCAACCATAATAGTGTAGCAAGAGAACCAATAGGCGTGATTTTGGGTCCTAGGTCTGAACCAATGACGTTAGCATAAATAAGAGCTTCTCTAATCACACCTGTTGTGTTGGTATCTGCGATTGCGAGCGCATCAATCATCACAGTTGGCATGTTATTCATTATTGAAGATAAAATGGCCGCAATGAACCCCATTCCAATCGTTGCAGTAAATAAACCTTGATCTGCCGTCACCTGGATAAAATCGGCTAGTAAATCAGTGAGACCAACATTTCGGAGTCCATACACAACTACATACATACCAATTGAGAAAAACACGATATTCCAGGGTGCACCTTTTATGACAGTACGGGTATTCACTGCAGGACTTCTTCTAGCCATGTTGAGGAAGAAGATTGCCACAATACTAGCAATGATTGAAACTGGAATACCTGTAAATTCACTTGCAAAGTATCCGAGTAGTAAGATCCCTAAAACAACCCAAGATAATTTGAACATCTTCATATCCCGAATCGCTTCTACCGGCTTCTTCAATTGAGCCATATCATAATTCCCCGGTATACTCTTACGGAAAAATAAGTATAAAACCAAAATGCTGGCTACTAAAGAAAAGAAGTTTGGAACTATCATTCTTGATGCAAACTCCACAAATCCAATCCCAAAAAAGTCCGCCGAAACAATGTTAACTAGGTTACTTACGACAAGTGGTAAAGATGTGGTATCTGCAATAAACCCACTCGCCATAATAAATGGAAATACCATTTTCTCATTGAAATGAAGGTTCCGAACCATTGCCAATACAATAGGTGTTAAAATTAAAGCAGCCCCATCGTTTGCAAAAAATGCAGATACTAATGCACCTAGTATAGACACATAAACAAACATCCGAACTCCACTACCTTTTGCTGCCCTTGCCATATGTAAAGCTGACCATTCGAAAAATCCAATTTCATCTAAGATTAATGAAATCATAATGATTGCAATAAACGCTAAGGTTGCGTTCCAAACAATAGATGTAACATCTATTACATCGGTAAAATTTACTACTCCAACAATTAGGGCTATAACAGCCCCGCCACAGGCAGACCAGCCGATCGATAAACCTTTAGGTTGCCAAATGACTAATACGAGGGTAATCAAGAAAATGACTGAAGCTAAAATTACTGATGTCAATATATAACCTCCTATTGCTAACATGAGGTGTGTGTAGCAATTTCACATGAATTAGCAATTACATTTAATAAATGGGATTTCTTTTAACTGGTCTATAATAGACTGAATATATAAAGGCAGCTCATCATTTAAACGATAATGCTTCCAGGTGCCAGAACGTCTTTCGACAACAATTCCTGCATCCTTCAACTTCTTCAATTGTTGACTAACCGCAGGTTGAGAAATATGTAATACATCTACTAAATCACACACACATACTTCCCCCTTTTTAAGACATGATAACAGCTTCAAACGGTTCGGGTCACTTACAGCTTTTAGCCGTTTAGCCATGAATTCAAGGTTCTCCAAATTAGTTTTCTCCTCCTATATATAAGTATTCTTTTATATAAAATTTCACTTATATAATATAGACGACTCAAATAATAATCGCAACTGTTTATTATGTTTTTCTTATATGCACCTTTTACACTAAAGCAAAAAGACCAATCTGATACTTTACAGAATGGTCTGGATTTTCCATCTACAACAAGCCATTTTTAACAAGTTGAGCAGTTGATCTAAGCCTAACATAACCTAGAACAATTATTGCAACTGGAAGATTACCTTTTTGAAATTCTTTCATTTTTAATAGCATCCTAAACTAACAATTTCTCCATTGCCATTACATCAACATATTGACCATCTAGCATTCCTTGATTAATAAATACTCCCACTTCGCGAAATCCACTTTTTTTATATAAGCCTTGACCCAATCCATTAAAAGGGAAGGTAAACAAGACAATTTTATGGAATTCATTCAGCCTAGCAAGTCCTTCAATGTAGGAAAGTAACATTCCTCCCACACCTTTTCCACGAAAATTTCTTTGAATATAAATAGATAAATCGGCAACCCCATCATATGCTGTACGGCTATTATATTGATTTAAACTTGCCCATCCAACGATCTCCCCTTCGATATCCGCCACTATGACTTTATAACGTTTAGTATGCATATGGAACCATTCAATCATATATGCTTTATCTTTAATTTTTGTCTCTAAGGTTGCAATTCGATCAATTATCCCTTCATTATAGATAGCGAGAATATCTTCAATGTCATTAATAGCCGCTACTCGAATATTGATATCATTCATTTAGATAATTCTCCTATTCTAACAACTACTCTTTTCGGTTTTAATTCCGCAACATAAAGGTGATTTGGTCATTACTCCTGCGAGAAAATGAATTGCCCTTTGTGTAGTTTCTCGTTCAAAGTCTGTCATTTCATTGAAGATATCATTCAAGAATTCATTCACTTGCTTATCAATTCCTCCCGCCACCATTTTACCTTTTTCAGTTAAGGATAAAACACTAACTCTTTTGTCTTGCGTAGAAGGTTGTTTAACGACAAGTTCCATCTTTATTAGGGTTTGAATTTGCCTACTAAACGTTGCAATTTCAACCCCAAGCAAATCAGCAACCTGTTGCATAGTTGGATTAGCATTTACGTCTATCTCATAGAGTATGTGACTTTGTACTGCCGATACATCGATCCCATCTACAGAGCAACAGGTTTTATTTAATAACCCAAAGCTACGTGTAATGGTTTGAAATGAATTTCTCATGAATTGATCCCCCTTAATTTTTTATTAAACTATTTTCCTTCTCCTGAACGATCGAAGGAATTATAGAAAACGCTGTCTTTCTTAGTCCTAAGATAAATCGAAAAGTTGGTCCGTGGCTATGTGATGATAGCGGTCCAGCAAAGTATAACCCAGGTAAACTTGATTCAAATGACTCGTTTAAATTAGGGAAATGAGAGTACCCTTCTTCTCTATCAATCGAGCCTAATAAACTTTTATCCAAAAAAGGTACTTTATCAATATCAATACGGAAGCCTGTTGCCGCGACAATATGATTAACTAGTCTTACCTCACCATTTGATAAAGTGATCTGCATTTCCTCTTCGTTAACCATTTCTACCTTTTTTATCTCTACCCCAGGGCTTTGTGGAACAATTCCCTCTACGTATGGCTTTAAGAAATGGGCTATACTTCCCGGAGACTGCCCCCATCCTGCTTCCTTTTCTTCATTTGGCAAGTTATAAAATACATTACCTACATCTCTTAAGGCAATTTCATTTTCCCTGCTACCCGCATAATTAGGTGTTAGCTTACGATAAATTAACTCTACTTCTGCTCCATCACGGTGCAATAAACCTGCTGCTTCCCAAGCACTCTGACCACTTCCCAATACAACTACTTTCTTACCTTTGAAATGTGAGAACTTTGTATATCCTGAAGTATGTGAAACTAAATTTGATGGCATACCCTTTAAAAAATCTGGAAGATATTTATAGTGTTCAATTCCAGTTGCAATGACTACATTTTTTGAGACATAATGATCACCAGATTCAGATATTACATCATAATAACCATCATTATAAGAAACCTTTGTAACTTTTTCATTTGTAAATTCAATCCCAGATTTCTTTGCAAACCAGTTAGCATATTCGATAAAGATTGGTCTTGGGAGAGGAGTAAATAATGCTATTCCAGTCTCTTTTGAGAATTGCTGTATAGTCAGCTCATCCTTTGAATCAGAAAAACTAACGAACTCATGGGGTGTGCGGATAAACATGTCTTGTGGCATTTGATTTTTCCAAAAATCCATCGGATAACCAAGCAATTTACTTGAGATGGCTTGAAACTGCATGTGATGCCAACGAAATTCCAAAAGGTCCAGATCCAACAATAATAACATCCAACATATAAACATCCCCTTGAATGATTGTATTAATCAAGTTTTTAAAAACCATAGTCCCAACTCAAATTTAAAAACATATCTATTTTATACCATTATTACTTGTTAATTACAAGTAAATTTCATCGAATTTACATAAAAAAATGCCAGACATAATGACGATTTGTCACAGTGCCTGACATCCTTAGTTCAACATGCCACTGAAAGTATAAACCCAGAAACGACCATATGCCTCTTTCCGTAAATAAAACACCGTAAAAAAAGAATTTGACCGCGAATGCGGTCATTATAAGATTTATTTAAATACTATTAAAACAGCAAGATAACCGCCGCTAATACCGGTGTAAGCACCATTGCACTTTTCAAAACCGGAAGTGGAACATAATTCGTAAATTTTGCCCCAATATATGAACCGACCATTGTTCCCGCCAATACTTGGAGCAGTAGTAGAACATCAAGGTATCCCTCAAAATAATACCCGATTCCACCGGCTAAGGCGATTGGCAGAATGACTAACATCGTGGTTCCAACAGACTTTTGAACGGATAACCCTAATATAGTCAATAACCCAATTTGGATAAATGGAGCCGAGCCAATTCCAAACGACCCTGACAAAACACCACAGACGATTCCTACAAAAGCTGCACGAGCATAAAGTCCACCTCTAATTGACAATGTAGGATTTCCTCCTATTTTATTGACAATAAACAAACGAACCACGAGCATTACAGCAGATAAGAACAACATGCCAGCGGTCAACCAATGTAACAATCCAACCGGAATCCACACTGCAATCCCGGAGCCCAAATAGGCAGCGACTGCACCAAATCCCCCTACTGCTAATCCTGCTTTTACATCTATATTGCCTTGGCGATGGTGGCTGTATGCTCCTGACATAGTCGTAAATACCATTGCTGCAAGCGAAGTTCCAAGCGCCATATGTATAGGCACTCCAAACACAACCGTCAATAGCGCAATAATGAAGCCGGATCCCCCAGCCCCAACAAACCCTACTAATATTCCTAATAAAAGCATTGTAAGTGTAATAGCCATCTAGATTACCCCCATAAAAAGCACAGCCAAATTCCCAAAAATAACAACTAATCTTATTATAAAACTATAACATTAGCAGGTAGATTTTGTAACTAAATAAGGAGGATAGCATGGAATAAAAGGAACCTGGCCCCTATTAAGCTAACGCTTTAATACTGGGGCAGGCTCCTGTAATCTATTCTGTAATTAAATCATATGCAGAAACTTTCTTGATCCTTAGCGATACGAACATTGTGACAATGTAAGCTAAAATAAGAATGCCTGCACAAAGCATTAGAAGCATTGGTACATTCACGATAAAATCCAAACGCTTAACCCCTGCACCTGATAGTAATAAGGAAATCATCGGATTCGTGAAATAAAGCCCTAGCACTCCGCCAATTGCAACACCTGTAATAGTCACAGGCAGAAAACTGATCGATATTTGATTCATAAGTTGAATCGTTGAATATCCGATTGCTTTCATTACACCAAACTCTTTCTTACGCTTAATAATCATCGTTTTGATAACCAAATACAAAATCATCACGACGACTAAAACAGTAATAATTAATACCATCAGCATAACAGCAAACACCGCTGCCGTATACATACCCGTTTGGCTCTCTATATTTTCATCGATGTCTAACGTTCCAATGATTTGATCCCCGTACTGTTCTTGAACATTTTTGATAAAGTCTTTGTTCGATATACCATCTAGATATACATATAGGGACGTACCTTTATAATCTGAATATAATTGCTGAATTCCATCCATTGTTACGGCGGCAACCTGGCCTAAATTACCAATTGATTGACTGAGTCCAGTTACCAAGTAACTTTTAGATTCCGGTCCATATTCTACTTCAACCGTATCACCGATTCCTTTATTAATTTGATTTGCTACCACCCAAGAAATTGATATTTCATTTTCATATTTTGGCTGACGACCTTCATAGACAATATTATTTTCTAACTCGCTATAACGGTCCGTAACATTTGTATAGACGGTTTGACCATCAATTTTTGTTGTAATTAAGTCGAATATATTCACTTTTCTAACTTGGTCCATTTGTTCAATATCTCTTAAAAGCCCACTTGTATTTGTTTCTGGCTTAACCGAAACAAGTACATTCCCCGGTTCTGAACCAAATAAGTTAACAAATGCTGTTTTATCTGTTGCGATGTTGTAATAAAGCACCATTGAAAAGACAGAAGCAAAAGTTAATGCAATCATGATGATAAGAATCATCATATTTTGCTTTGCGTTTGCCAACATCGATTTAATCGCAAGTAAGAAGTGAAGACCACCTTTCGATTTCTCCAAAGGGAAGTGATTTTTTCTAAAACTGTGGGTTTGAATCCCCCCTCGAAGCGCAGCAACCGGTAAAATTTTTCGAACGCGGAAAGCTGATAGTAATGTAACGATTACAACACTTAACACAACAAGGAAAATACTGACTAAATTAATGAAAATATCAAGGCTTTGACCCCATACCAAACCAGATAAAGATGAAATAATACCCCCAATGAAAGGCATTAGACCATATGATAATGCAATCCCTACTGTACTTGCACTAAGAGCAATTAAGATGAACTGTAGAATAATGGATGAAAGTATTTGCCCGCTTGTATAGCCAATCGCTTTAAGTGCACCAATATTTGTCATCCCATCTTCAATGCTATTAGAAACACGGAACTTAATCACAATTAATGAAACTAGCACGATAATGGCTGAAAAAGCTACTAATATTGTCGCCACGATGTTGATGGTCAATGTGCTCACGCTCTTCACCAATTCAATATCTAATCCCCAAATATATGAAGTCGTTTCGCCTATTGTTGATTGGGGAAATTCCTTCGTGAAATCATTTAGCAGCTTAGAAGATTGAGTTTTGTCTTCCATTACTGCCGATATGATCTTCCCTTTTGATTGATCCCTGACTTCATCTGCTAGTCTTTGATAGGATGCCTCAGGCAGCATAAATTTCATAATCCCAATGTTAGTTGTACCCATTATCGTTGTTTCAAAGAATCCAGCAATCTGATAATCATAATCTGTATCTTGATAGCGAATCGTAAAGTTATCACCTAATTCATAGTTCCCGTTTGTTTTAAAACTGTACGGTAGATAAATATCATTGGTACTCGGAGTATCTCGCTTTTCAATCAACTTTAGTGGACCAATCCAACGATTGTTCTCTGTATTAAAAATAGCTATACTGCTATTTAATTCACTACTTCCAAAATTAAATGTAGCAAGGTCCAACATGACAATTTCTTCAGTCTCTGTCTCTGTTACCCCAGAATAATTCTTGATAAATTCATTATAAGAGGAATGATAACTACCCTGATCCATCATAATCGTTACATGGGGATCATGTAATTGTTCAACTTTGTTATCAAAAAATGGATTTATTTGGGTAATAACCATTAAGCCAATATTAAGTAGTAATGCAGCAACCAAAATAAAAATAAATAAAGAAGCTGTTGCAGATTTGCTTTTTCGAATATTTGCCTTGGCCAAATTCATAATTTTCACGTTACCACCCCATTTCTGCAAGGAAGTGTTTGAGCTTTTCATGTCTCTCGAAATCCTCATTCTCTGTGTATGCGCCTAACTGCAAGTCACCGCAAATGACACCATCTCTCAAATAGATGATTCGATTACCACGCAGCGCAGTTTTAATATCGTGGGTTACCAAAACAATACTTTGTCCATTACGATTTATATTTGTGAACACATCTAAAACACGATCACTGGATGCGGAGTTCAATGCACCCGTTGGTTCATCTGCAAATAATACCTTTGGAGAGTTAATAATCGCTCTCACAATCCCAACCCGCTGAGCCTCCCCTCCAGAAAGCTGAGTTGGAAATTTGGACCATGAGTTTTCATTAATCCCAACTTGAATTAACAGCTCTTTCGATTTTTTAACGAGCTCCCGTTTATTTTTATGAACTAAAAGACCACACGCCAGCACATTATCTAGTACACTCATATTGTCCAGTAAATAAATTTGTTGAAATACAAAACCACAATTATTCCTTCTAAATATCGCTAATTGATCATTATTTAATGTAGCTAAATTCTTCCCTGCAAAATCGATTTCACCTAATGTCGGTTTATCCATACCACTAATTGCGTAAAGCAAAGTGGATTTCCCAGATCCCGAACTACCCATGATGATTGTAAAATCCCCCTCTACTAAGCTAATATCAAGATTTTTTAAAACATGCTGCTGAATTCCACCACTTGAAAAGCTTTTACACAGCTTCTCCGTTCTAATTATTGTTTTTGCCATGATTCTTTACATCTCCCTTTATGAAATTTATGTATTTTTATCCAAAAGAAAAAGACCGCAATAAAGATTACAGTCTTATCATACAAAATGAATTCTTATTAAATCTTTGTGTAATTCTTAACTAATTCTTAATTATCAAATGCGCCTTGGCGTATTTGCGCCAGATTTTTAGGCCAACACGATGTTGGTCATAAAGACGTTGCCACAGGACGTTGCGTTCTTAGTCTGAGTTCCTTAATTTCAGTCGGGGTTTGGGTC
>NZ_JBALOX010000114.1:0-6280 GCF_036965165.1 Bacillus sp. JJ1521
AAAATACCCAATTACATTTTTTCTTCTGTGATAACTATTATGCTTTTTGAAATCGGCATATGTTAAAGTTCCTGAGACTGAAACTTTTTCGTTTTTACTTGCTGTCACCATTTTCCCTCCTAAAAACTATTTTCTCTATATTAACTTTTACTATTTTAACATTCTTTAATTGAAAATTTACAACTTTATTCAAACGGTTGCTTAAATGGGGTTATTTTGTTAAGGATTTTGCAAATTATTTTATCACTATCCTAGGGGGATTTATGTAGGATTTAAGAAGTTAACTAAAAGGACCGAACATATTTGTACGTCTAATATGTTCGGTCCTTTCATTTATTTTAAGCTTGTTCAGCTTTTACATCGTTCATGATGGATACTATATTCTTTACCCAGTGGTTATTTAGTCCAGTGGCATCATTGTCTGCTTCACTTGGTGCGTATACTGTTTGGATTTCACCAATTGTTTCATTGCCGTTTTCTACATAATATTGTTTTAAATAAATCGCCTTAAATCGGATACTATCTTCGATTGAAAGAAACTTTTGCCAATCTGTTCCACCATCAACTAATTGCCCACAACCAGGGTTTGGGTAATCTTCACCAAAGATATCTGCATAAATATCGGGCATACAAGTAATCCCCCCAATATTATTCCATGGAGAACTAGCGATTTCAGAATTGCCCCAACCGGTCTCCTGAGCAGCTAATGCAGCTAAAAATATAGGATCAATATCTTGCTCTTCGCCTGATTTTACAAAGTTAGGTCCTAAACCTTTTAAATTCCCCTTTAAATGCTTGTCTAGTTCTTGGCCGGAAATAGTATTTTCCTGTTCAACATTATAATTTTGCGAAGCCATTTGAACAGGCTTATATTGTACAGGCTGACTTTTTTGTTCTTGCTGATTTGTTTTTTCATCCTCAATCTTTTGTTCTTGCTGATTTATTTTTTCTTTCTTTATTTCCTGAGCTTGATTGTTCTTTTTTTCAATAGTTTCAGCATTTGAATGATGGATTGTAGCAAAAACACTGATTCCCATTATGAATAGAACTCCAATTAAATAGAGAAGGGAATGTTTCTTTTTCGCAAGAGTTGAGATTTTCAATATATCCTACCTCCTTCATAAGACCATTGTCCTACTCGAAAACTATCCTAACATAATAAAATGACAATCATGTTACAAAGATGTTATAGCCAGTTTATAAAAATATGACAGTCCTAATGGATTTGCAAATATGCTATGAGTCTAGTATAATGGGAAACTGTATGTTTGTTGTTAAAAACGTAAATATTTTCCATTTTTATCAATAAAATGGAAGTAAATTGCAGCGTAGGATCAAAGACTAAGTACGCCACTTTCTGTGGCAACGTCTTTGTGACCCACCTCTTGTGGGCCTAAATATTCAATGAAAGGTGTTTGTAATGTATTTTCAAAGTTTGCTAATGAAAGAGGATCTGAAAAAGAACCCGTCAGAGGTCAAACAGGATTTAGAGGATTTACAGTTCCAGATTTATCGCATGCAGGACAATATTAAAGAAATTTCAAAAAAACATCAAATCATCGGGATTGACCAATCGAAGGATGAAAAATGGGTAATAGTTTCAGCCTTTGATGATGGAAATCGATGTCAAATCATGGTGAACGATTGTGAATCAGCCTATAAAGGTCACTGGGATTTTTCAATTCATGCTCAGTACAAAGATGAAGAAAATGCGATTCACATCGGTGATATAAGAGGACCAGAGAACCAAGGCTATGGTTCAATCTGCATGAATCATTTAAAAGAAATCGCTCGTGAACAAAACATTCCTGTGATTAAAGGTGATATAGCAAAAAGAGACTGGGATCACGTCGACCGCCTCGTCTATTTTTATGAAAAACACGATTTCGAAGTTGAAATCGATCCTACAACAAAATCGGGTGAAATTATTTGGAGAGATTAATCAAAATAAAAAAGGTCTGCTTACCATTTATGATGAGGTAAAGCAGGCCTTTTTATTTTAGAAAAAATTTACTCCTGTCCAACCGTATGAAAACCTTTCGCGTATGATACTTTATCACATGCCAAAAGGAATGAAATAATATATGCTTTATAAAAGAATCACGTACCGGATCGAACCTAATCAAGTTTCTCAATATGCTCGATTTTTGAATGATCACTTTATTCCGATTCAAATAAAAAGCGGAGCAAAACTAATTGGGCAATGGCAAAATGAATCTAATAAGGAAATGATATCGATTTGGGAGTACCCAAATTTGGACGAGTATTTGAAGATCGAAAAAAGAGTTCAAAAAGAGAAACAGAAACTAGAGGGATTTCAAGAGCTTAACTTAGATTGTGACGAGGAATTTTTATCCTCTACAGGTACCTATGAATCACCAAAGCATACGGTTAGTGTAAGTGGCTTTATAACCAATCAAAATCAGGAAACACTTTTAGTAAAGACCTATTGGCGATCAGATACTTGGGAGCTACCAGGTGGAGGCGTTGATGAAGGGGAAACATTAGATAAGGCACTTTGTAGGGAAATATTTGAGGAAACAGGTGTTCAGGTAAGTATACATGGTGTAACTGGCGTATATTCAAACGGAAGTGTAGTTACAATTGTTTTTCTTGGAGAGTATGTCGGAGGTCGTTTGACAACCTCTAGCGAAACAAAAGAAGTAGCATTTGTAAAATTAGATGAATCAAATTTTGATGAATATATTAAAAGGCCAAAATTTAAACCACGCGTTCTCGATGCACTAAAAGGAGATTATGTGCCATATGAAGCTTTTAAAGTGAGACCGTATGAATTACTCGCAAGATATGAAGGGGACTAACTATTGTTATACTTGGAAAAATAATGTTACCATTATAGCAGATTTAGGACTTAGGAGCATTCATGATGAAAATACTTAACAAGGGTTTAATACTTGGAATTGCAGCGATAATTCAAGGCTTTGCGATGGCAACATTTCTATTTCCGCATTTTATTCCAACCGGGGGAGCGGCAAGTGTTGCAGTCTTGTTTAATTATGTAGCGGGTACTCCATTTGAAATTACGCTTTGGGTACTTAATGCTGGCCTTTTATTTGCAGCCATTAAGTGGCTTGGTAAGGGAACAGCCATTTGGACGTTGTATTGTGTAACAGTAACAGCGGTCACGATTCGCATCCTCACTCCGTTTATAACAAATCCCATTTCGAATGTAATCGTTGATTTACTTGTGGGATCGAGCATTTTTGGAGTAGGGATCGGGATATTATTTCGAATGGGCGCCTCATCGGGTGGAATGGATATTTTAGCTCTGATTATTTCAAAATTAAAAGGATATTCACCAGGGAAAACTTTGTTTGTAATTAATGGTACGATTTTGCTTACCACTGGTCTTGTGGTGGATTGGAGAATTATTATTTATGCGATTGTTGGACAATTCATCAGCACTAGGATTTTAGATCTCGTGTGTAAGGTGCAATTGCCAAAACAGCTTGGTCGTAAAACGAACACAACAATTAGTTAACAAGAAGGCGAGAACCGATCAGGTTCTCGCCTTCTTTTAATTAGTTCATTGCAATCCAAACACTCTTGACTTCTGTGTAGTTATTTAGGGCATAGGATCCCATTTCACGGCCAATTCCTGATTGCTTATAACCTCCGAATGGAGAAGCAGCATCAAATGCGTTATAACAGTTCACCCAGACTGTTCCAGCTCGTAGATTGTTCGCGATATAATGAGCTTTCGATACATCTTGAGTCCACACACCAGCTGCAAGACCATACTCTGAACTGTTTGCACGTGCAATTAATTCATCAAGGTCATCATATGGCATTGCTGAAATAACTGGACCAAAGATTTCCTCTTTTGCAATTGTCATTTCATCCTTAACATTCGCAAAAATAGTTGGAGAAACGAAGTAGCCTTCTTCGTAAGGTTTTTGACCACCTACTACTAGTTCTGCACCTTCATTAATCCCTTTTTCGATGTATCCTAAAACGCGATTTTGTTGTTCAATCGAAACAAGTGGTCCAATTTCTGTATCAGAGTGAAGACCAGCACCTTGTTTGATTTTTTCAGCATGGCTTGCCATGTCTGCCACAACATTATCAAATTGTTTCTTTTGGATAAAGACACGTGATCCCGCACAACAAACCTGACCTTGGTTGAACATAACTCCATTTAACGCACCAGGAATGGCCTTTGATAGATCAGCATCTGGTAAAATAATATTTGGAGATTTTCCACCTAATTCTAATGTCACCCGTTTTAATGATTTAGAAGCTCTTTCCATGATTGATTTTCCAACTTCTGTTGAACCAGTGAATGCAATTTTATCAACCAATGGGTGATCCACAAGCGGCTGACCAGCTGTTTCACCAAATCCAGGAACGATATTCACAACTCCTGCTGGGAATCCTGCTTCTTCCATTAACTCTGCTAAATAAAGAGCAGAAAGCGGAGTTTGTTCAGCGGGCTTTAATACAACTGTACAACCAGTTGCAAGAGCTGCACCAAGCTTCCACATTGCCATTAATAGAGGGAAGTTCCATGGGATGATTTGTCCCACAACACCAACGGCTTCATGGCGAGTATAGTTAAAGAATGGTCCATTTACAGGGATCGTTTGTCCCACGATTTTCGTAGACCATCCAGCATAGTAACGCATATGTTCAATTGCTAGAGGAATATCTGCATTTGACGTTTCACGAATCGGTTTTCCATTATCCAATGTTTCCAATTGTGCTAGCTCATCTTTATGTAGCTCCATCAAATCTGCCAGTTTATACATGATACGGCTTCTTTGGGCTGCGGTCATTTTTTGCCAAGGACCTTCGTCAAAAGCTTTGCGGGCTGCTTTTACAGCACGATCGATATCTTCTGGACCTGCTTCGCTCACAGTTGCTAATACTTCTCCTGTGGCAGGGTTATAGGATTCGAAGGTTTTTCCAGAAGCACTTTCAACAAATTCTCCATTGATATAAAGCTTCTTTGTCCCGTTTAAAAATGACTCAACCTTTTCTCGTAATGCAAAAATTAATTGGCTCATTTTTTTCCTCCTTATTTTAAAAACTAGTATACAAGCGTTGTGAAAACACCTACAATACAATGTTAACATTTTGAAACTAGTAATCAACTAACTTTTAACAATAGATTCCGACAGTTCGCGACAACATTTTTCGACGTAAAAAGAATTTATTAGGAAGTGGTGGGAGGTTAGGCATTCGAATTGATGGATAGACGTAAAAATTCCGCTTAATTGGAAAATATGACGAAAGAGAGCAGAAATAGACGGAGAGAATCCGCCTATCGATTCGAAAAATTTGAAAATGAGGGATTTTACTTTGGATAGTCGGAAAAACTCCGCTTATATACACAGAAACGAGCCCCATTTTACAAATAACCGGAAAACCTCCGTCAATTTTTGGTCGCTAGTTAACGTCAAACTTTTAAAGGTAAGTGGAAAATTTATGTTAAAATAAATATATAGAATATTCAATTAATATTAAAAGGTGGAATCTATTACTAAATTGATTGAAGGAGGTTATATTATGTATCACAATTGGTCAAAAACGGGCCTGAAATTATTATGGGTTGTAGGTTTATTTGGGTTAATAATTATCGTTTACCATTTAGAACTGACAATTAAACAAACAGTTAGCGAAACATATAATCCATTGCCTTTAATTTGGTTTGATTCAATTGTAGCTATTTTGTTTGGGGTTTACATTGCTATACTTTTCGTAAAAGTGCGGTCGTTTAAAATCAATAAATCATTATTACTTTGCATAACCCTTCCTTGTCTACTTATTTCATTTCTTCATCCTATCTTATTTACTTTAGCTTCTAATACAACCTTTACTTCTTTCTTTAGCAATGAACCGCTTCCGTTTTGGCTGTTTATATTATTAGAATCTTCTAGAATTCCTTCAATTGTTACTGGCTTGACTTTAATCGTTGGTTTGTTCCAAACTACTCAACATTCAAAAAATTAGCGGGTGTGTTAAAACAATAAGGAAAGTAAAAAATGTTCAGAAGTTTTTTCAGGGCATTTTTACTTGCGATTTATACTGCTTTTTTCTCTCCCAAAACGGAGCCCGTATCCCGTTCATGTAAAATTAGACTTTTTGTATGGGAACTTTCTTAACGTTGTAATAAAGAACAGATATAATAGAAAATGAATAGGACCTATATGGTAAAATTTAGGGGTGCAAATAATGAAAGATATTTCGATATTAATTGCTGATGATGAAGAGGAAATTGCTGATTTAGTTGCCTTTCATTTAGAAAAAGAAGGGTACT
>NZ_JBALOX010000114.1:6293-19469 GCF_036965165.1 Bacillus sp. JJ1521
CTAATGGTGAAGAGGCTGTTCGTGCTGTCAAGAATCAGGTGTTTGATTTGCTGATTTTGGATATTATGATGCCGAAAATGGATGGATATGAAGTAACCCAACGCATTCGTGACCAGCATAATATGCCTATCATCTTTTTGAGTGCTAAAACATCTGATTTCGATAAAGTACAGGGACTCGTAATTGGAGCAGATGATTATATGACTAAACCATTTACTCCCATTGAATTGGTAGCTCGCGTAAAAGCCCAGTTAAGGCGTTATACCACATTAAATCAAGCAAAGAATGAAAATAATTCAAACCTCGAGTTTGGTGGGCTAGTTATTTCTCCTGACCAACGGGCTGTCACTCTATACGGTGAATATATTGAGCTAACTCCTAAAGAGTTTGATATTTTGAATTTACTAGCAAGTCATCCAAAGAAAGTATATAGCGTGGAAAACATTTTTCAGCAGGTGTGGGGCGAGGCCTATTTTGAAAGCGGGAATACCGTTATGGTTCATATTCGTACGTTACGAAAAAAACTTAAAGAAGATAAACAGAAAAATAAATTAATTAAAACTGTGTGGGGAGTCGGGTATACATTCAATGGCTAAAATCGTAAGAAGTTTTCGCTCAAAAATGATTATGTTATTTGGTTTGAGTATGATTTTGTCTGGTACTATAACGTATATAATCTATAAAATACTTCAATATTACTATCATACCCAGGTTGATTATGGCGATCGATTGGCCAAATTTCGTGCATATATGAACAATGTTGGAGACATTAATTTCTTTTTAGTTATATTTATTCCGCTTTCTATCTTGTTTTTCTTTATCCTTACGAAGCGCTATTCTACATATTTCAATCAGATTTCTAGCGGAATTCATTACCTTGCTCGTGGCGACTTTCAACATCAAGTTGAAATCCAAGCAAATGATGAGTTTGGCGATATTGCGAAAGACATCAATCTTGCAAGTGAAAAATTAAAAGAAGCTATAGAAAGAGGTGACTTTTCGGAAAGCAGTAAAGATCAGCTAGTCGTAAACTTGGCACATGATCTGCGTACACCGCTGACATCTGTTTTGGGTTACTTGGATTTAATCCTTAAAGATGAAAGCTTGACGAAAGAACAGGTCAGACATTTTTTAACGATTGCTTTTACTAAATCCCAGCGTTTAGAAAGGTTAATTGATGAATTATTTGAGATAACTAAAATGAATTATGGAATGCTGCCAGTAGATAAAAAAAGATTTAATTTAACGGACCTTTTGAACCAACTAAATGAAGAATTGTATCCTGTTTTCGAAAACAATCATTTGGTTGTCCGAATGAATAGTCCGATCCATTTACCCATTTTAGGAGATGGAGATTTGCTTGCACGACTGTTTGAAAATCTTATCACGAATGCAATACGTTATGGAAATGACGGTCAGTATGTCGATATTAATGGTTTCATTGAAGCAAATGAAGTGGTAGTACAAGTTGTGAATTATGGAGATAGCATTCCCCAAGATGAACTCCCATATCTTTTTGATATGTTCTATACGAGAGACAAATCTAGAACCCATAGGGAAGGTAGTACTGGGTTGGGCCTGTTCATTGCGAAGAATATTGCAGAGCAGCATAATGGATCAATTACTGCTGAAAGCAGCGTCATAGAGACAATTTTTGAAGTCCGATTACCAATGGACAGTGAACAATATAAGTAAGTCAGATTGATTTTAAATAGATGATTTAAGAAAAATTTAAGAATTACCCCACTCTTTTTTTAAATAGTTTTACCTATTCTTTTAAATAAAGGAGAATAAGGAGGAAACTGAAGAATGAAGAAGTGGGGTTTTTTACTATTATTATTTTTGTGCTTGATTATAACCTTCATATTTAAGGGATCGTTTTTTGAATCACAAGCAGATATACCAAATGTAGAAGTGTTGAAATATGAGCATTATGAAGATGATAAAGCGGAGGATAGAAGGGCATCCGAAACTAGCCAACAAACAGATATTACGGAAGAACAAATTTATCAAGGAAATCTGCTATTGGTGAACAAAAAGTATCCTGTTCGTCCGGAAAGTATTAAATTAGATGTAATTGATCTATTTACGCGCAGTGAATTGGTAAACGGGTACGGATTGTTGGAAAGGATATATTTATCAGAGGATCTAGCACGTAAATTTTCAGATATGATGGCTGCTGCAGGAAAAGAAGGAGTTTCTAACTTTTTTATTACTAGTGGCTTTCGGGACTTTGATGAGCAAAGTAAACTTTATCAAGAAATGGGCTCTGCCTATGCCTTACCAGCGGGATATAGCGAACATAATTTAGGTTTATCCCTTGATGTAGGTACCACTCAAATGACTATGGCTAAAGCACCTGAAGGGAAATGGATCGAACAAAATGCTTGGAAATACGGGTTCATTTTACGATATCCTGAGGATAAAACGGACATAACGGGAATTCAATATGAACCATGGCATATTCGCTATGTTGGTATGCCGCACAGTGCAATTATGAAGGAAAAGGGTTTTGTTTTAGAAGAATATTTGCATTACCTAAAGGAGAAAAAGAAGGTAACGGCAAAGGTCAAAGGTAAAAAATATACTATTTCCTATTTCCCTTTTTCTGAAAACATGTCCATTCATATACCGGAAGATCAAGAGTATGAGATTTCAGGTGACAATATGGATGGAGTAATTGTGACCGTTTACGAATGATAATTGAAAAAAAGAAAAGACCCAATCAAGGTGATTGGGTCCATGGTCATCAAGCTGATTTTTCGCATGCCCAATTGTCTTTGTCTCGGTCATGCTTAGGTGCATATGCTGGATGTGTTGATGGAACACCTTCAGGATAGACTTTTCGAAGTTCCGTACAGTTTTTATATGATTCGCTTCCACCAGTCGATGCTGGAGGAGTGGTAGTTGCCGGTGGTGTCGACGGTACTGGATTGGTTGTCGATGTTTTTGGCTTAGTTGCAGTTTCTTTTGGATCCAAATCACCCTTGGTAGTACCATTGACTCCGAATGCCCACAATCCCATTTTACTATCACGTGCTTCCCTTGCAAATTTCACAAAATACTCACTGTATTTTACATCCGGTGGGTAAGTAGAAGGTTCGGCATATCCATTGATTACAAGGTCAGCATTAAACATTTTAGAACGGATTTCTGATTCATTCATGTCATCTGTAGGGATGGATAGCCAAATTATCCTTAAATAACGTTGATAACGATCAGTTTCGGAAACGTCTTTTTGTATCCAAACCTGCTTACCTTCAAGCTTTGTTGTTGTATAATTACTAGCTTCTTTTCCGTATTCTTCATGCTTATTTGTTGATTCTGGTGTGTTTACGCCAATCAGCCGCACTTTCCTACCGTCTGATAATTCTACAGTGTCGCCATCTACGACACGGGAAACAGTAACAGCTTCTAAAGCCATGTTTGCTGCAAGCTGTTCTTGTTGTTTTTTAGCTTCTTCCTCAGCTTTAGCTTTCGCCTCAGCTTCCTCTTTAGCTTTCTGTTCGGCTGCCGCCTTTGCCTCATCTTCTGCTTTCTGTTCAGCTGCAGCTTTCGCCAAAGCTTGTTTCTCAGCTTCTTCTTTTATTTTTTCCTCATTATCATTCTTGTTTTCAGCTTTTTCAGTGTCACTGGCAACTGATTCAGTATTGTCCACAGTGGTTGTATCAACGGTCACAATTAACACTATAAAGCTAGCAATAACAACTATAAACCCTGCAAGAATTGTATATAATATTTTTGCTTTCGGTTTTTTTTGAAAAAAATTAATGACCAGTAGAATAAGCGCTACACCAATTGTAGTCAACCCTAATAAGAGTAATATAACCCCCAAAATCATAAAGCTCCCCCATTTAAAAGATAATAATATAAAAATAGTATTTATATTATAAACTATTTAAGCTATATATTGAACATCCTAAAACAGATTGGAAATGTGGTCTAAAAAAACAAAAAAACGTCAACAATTCGTCAATGCTGCAAGAAAATAGGTAAGTTAATATAAAGTAGAAAAAAGAAAAAAGCCTTGAGTAATCAAGACTTTAATTGATGGAGTTGATGGGAATCGAACCCACGACCCTTTGCCTGCCAGGCAAATGCTCTCCCCCTGAGCTACAACCCCGTATGAAATTAATCAAATTATACCATGAGCCTTTTTATTAGACAATCCTTTAATACTTTTTTGCATGATGCTCCCCTAATGTTCATATATTTCTATTAAAAAAATAAGAAGATAAACCTATATTTTCAATGTTAACAACCAGAAAAAATGGTAAAATTTGAATAAACCCAAAATGGTGGTGAACTTGTGATTTATTTTTATATACTGGCCTCATATTTTATTGGAACGATTATGACTGCCTATGTGGTTATGAAGTTTATGAAAGGTGAAGATATCAGGAAACTTGGAAGTGGTAATGTTGGTGCCAGGAATGCTGGTAGATTGCTAGGGAAGAAAGGCTTTTTGTTAACGGCATTAGGCGATGTGCTAAAAGGGTTGTTTGTTGTCCTTGGTGCAAAATACCTCGGGTTTTCCTTTGAAATTCAAATTCTATCCCTCATCGCGGTTGTTGTCGGACATATTTGGCCAATTACACTCAGATTTAGGGGTGGAAAAGGAATTGCGACAGCTGCTGGTGGCCTCGTTGTATTAGCTTATCAGCCATTTCTAGTTTTTGGTGGGATCTTTCTCCTTTTATTGGCGATTTCTAGAAGCTTCACAATAGCGGGGATGACAGCCTTTTTTACAATGCCATTTATTTATTGGTTTATGGATTATTCCAACCGAGAATGCTTACTGATTTTTATTGTAATCGCCTTATTACTATTTGCACACCGAGATAATTTAAAAGAAAAACTAGAGAAAAAAATCAATTAAATGGAGTGATTCCATCATGACATTTGTCTATAAAATAGCACGGACAAAACAAGAGTTTCATCAAATCCATCGCTTAAACTATAAAACCTTTGTTGAGGAAATTCCTCAGCATGATAAAAATGAAGAAAAAATGTTAGTGGATAAATTCCATGATCAAAATACGTATTTAATTTGTGTAAAGGATTCAAAAGTAATAGGCATGATCGCGGTAAGAGCCAACAGACCGTTTTCACTAGATTATAAGTTGCCTAATCTCGATGAACAACTGCCGGTAAAACCGAACAACCCCTGTGAAATCCGTTTGCTATCGGTTGAAGAAGAATATCGTAATAATGGTAGAATCTTTTTCGGACTTGCTCAACTCATGTCTAATTTTTGCTTAAAGGAAGGCTATGACGTCGCCTTGATTTCAGGAACAACAAGACAGGAAAAATTATATCGACAATTAGGCTTTAAACCATTTGCCACTTTAACTGGAACGGCAGAAGCTTCGTTTTGGCCGATGTATTTAACAAAACAAACCTTTGATGAATCACTGGCTGGAAGAATCCTAAAGGAACCAGTTAGCTTTTTGCCGGGTCCCATTAAAATCCATGAAAATGTGAAAGCAGCACTTAATCAAGAGCCGATTTCACATCGTTCAAATGAATATTCATTACAAATGAAGTCGGTAAGAGAAAAACTTTGTAGCATGACAAAATCAAAGCATATGGAAGTGTTAGTAGGTTCAGGGACTCTAGCAAATGATGTGATCGCTGCTCAGCTTGCTCTCGTAGGCGGAAAAGGCTTAATCACTAACAACGGAGAGTTTGGTTCTAGATTAATTGACCATGCCAATCGAGCGGGATTAACTTTTAATAAGCTAGAAAAAGCATGGGGTGTGCCTATTACAGAAACAGAGATCAAAAATGAACTTGAAACGGGTGATTATACCTGGCTTTGGGCTGTTCATAGTGAAACTTCGACGGGGATGCTTGCTAACTTCCAAAATCTAAAGGAAATCTGTCTTTCAAACAATGTGAGGCTTTGTCTTGACTGTATCAGTACGCTCGGTGCAGTTAAGCTAGATTTGCAGGATGTTTATTTTGCATCAGGAGTAAGTGGAAAAGCGATTGGCGGATATACGGGACTATCATTTGTCTTCCACAATCATGAAGTTACACCAAACCAGTCCATTCCAAGGTATCTTGATCTGGGGATGTATGCACATTATGACAGCGTTCCGTATTCCCAATCCTCGAACATGCTTGAGGCATTACATAAAGCACTACAAAAATACGAAAATGATGATTTCTATCTCGAAATTAAAGCAATATACAAGATGATTCGTGAGTACATTGAAGGGTTAGGACTAGAAGTTTTAACACCACTTGAATATTCATCACCTGCCATTATGACTATCCTTTTACCGGAACATATCTCTACTAAAGACTTTGGAGATGACCTGGTACTACAAGGGTATTACCTTCATTATGAAAGTCGCTATTTACAAGAAAAGAAATGGATCCAAATCTCATGCCTAAGTAGCCATGAAGACAAGCAAATTTTAAAAATGCTCCGTATATTTGAGCTATTGTTAAACCAATATGCAATAACGGGAGAGCCGTCTATATAGGATTAGCCGTTCTTCGTTTGAGGTAATTGAGATCGATATTAAAAGGCGATTCAGAACTTTCCTAGCATTGAATTCATATCAAAAAATTGGGGGCAGTATCCAGATGTTTGAAAAGTTTAATTTTGACTTAATTTATCGTGAACGAGATGATTTCAGCCCCCTAGTAGTTATGATGTGTGGTGTGGCTGGTTCTGGGAAAACTACATTCGCACAACAATTAGAAAAAGAAGGTTTTGTACGTCTTTCCATTGATGAAGAAGTATGGGCTACTAATGGCCGTTTTGGGATTGATTTCTCAATGGAAAAGATTGAGGAATACAGGAATGATGCAGAAAGAAAATTGCTCAATCTATTAATAAAGTTAATTCACGACAAACGACAGGTAGTGATTGACTTCAGTTTTTGGGATCGTGTAAGTAGGGACCAATATAAAGAACTTATTGAGAAGTCCGGCGGTAGATGGAAACTTATTTATATAAAAGTTCATCCTGATGATTTGCGTGAACGGCTTAAGATAAGAAACAAAGGTTTTGATGCTAATGCATTCCCTATTACAGAAGAAATTTTAACTTCCTACCTTAATGGTTTCGAAACACCAAAAGGTGAAGGAGAAATTGTAATTGAAAACTAACATAGACCCCTTCAATTCAATAAATAGCAGAGCCCATTCTGAAATGCATATTTACAGGAGGGCTTTTCTTTATTTGTCTAGCAGCAGCACCTAGCCCTTCGAGGCGCCTTGCGCTTTACCTGTTGTAACATTTCTTACCAGGTTTCGTCTAAGTGGAAAAGGGGTGAGATGCGTGAAGAAAAGATGGATTTTTTATCTGGCTTCGGTCATTCTGATAACTGCTATAACGGCTATATTTACTACTTCAAAGCCGACAGTCGTTAGCCAAACGGATAATGAGATACAACCCGTTACAAAAGAAAAGCTAACCGCAATTTTTCGGGATGCGATTAAAGAGGATAAACGTAATCAAAGGTTCAATATTTTTGCAAGGGATACGGTAAAACAGGAAATGTCTGCATCAACCGAATCCCCTCAAGCTGATAGTGCATCGGGAGGAAGTGAACATTCAGAGACGAACACTCAGGTTCAAGGTGTCGATGAAGCAGATTTCGTAAAAACCGATGGTGAATATATATATCAACTTATCGATGGAAAACTAAATATTATTAAAGCAGCTCCAGCAAAGGAAATGCAGTTAATTACATCAATTCCATATTCTCAGTCATTTTCGCCAAGTCAAATGTTTTTATATGAAGACAAACTAGTTGTGATTGGTTATACGTTTCATGATATGACACCCAACCATAATCAAAATCAACGAACCATGATCTATCCTCCTAAACAATTTGAAGCAACAACAGCCATTGTTTATGACATAAAGGATCCAAAAAGACCACAGGAAATACGCAGGGTAGAGGTTGAAGGAAGCCATTTGACATCACGCCGAATAGAAAACTATGTATATCTTGTCACTAGCCACTATCCCCATTATTGGATCATGGAAGACGCGAAAGATGATGATATTGAATTAAGACCACGTTACTCAGATACGGCAAATAATGAGGAAGATTCTTTTGTACCCTATGAAAAAATTCAGTATATCCCTGGTTCAAAAGAGACTAATTTTACTTTAATTGCTGCTTTTGACTTGGATGACACCAATAAAGAGGCTTCCATTACTTCTTATTTAGGTAGCGGGAACCTATTATATATGTCAAAGGAAAACATTTATATCGCATTAGCAAACTATGGCGCGATCATTCCTTTTAGAGAGGATGGGTCCGAATCCCCTGACACAAATGTCTACAAATTTACAGTGGATGGAGACAAAGTCGAATTCCATAGTTCAATTGAGGTACCTGGAACCATTTTAAATCAATTTTCAATGGACGAATTCAATGGCACCTTTCGTGTAGCCACAACGAAAGGGGATTCATGGAATGATACCAAACCATCCGCGAACCATTTGTTTATTTATGATGAGAATTTAAAGCAAATTGGTTCATTAAGTGATCTGGCGCGCGGGGAGCGAATCTATTCAGCGCGGTTCATGGGGGAACGCATCTACATCGTCACCTTTAAACAAGTAGATCCATTGTTTGTCATTGATGCTAGTAATCCGAAGTCTCCAAAGGTGCTAGGCGAGCTTAAGATTCCTGGCTTTAGCAATTACCTCCATCCATATGATGAAAACCATGTAATTGGTTTTGGACATGATACAAAGGTGGTCGCTGATAAAACAAACACGAATGAGCCTATGGTTTATACGGATGGGGTCAAAATTTCGTTATTTGATATTCGTGATGTGAATAACCCGAAGGAGAAATTCGCGGAAATCATTGGTGGCCGCGGAACGTACTCCCCATTAAATTACGACCATAAAGCTCTTTTATTTGATAAGGAATAAGGAATTTTTGCCTTCCCGATTACTGTCTATCAAAATCTAGAAGGGAAAATGTATGAGCAAAGATTTGAATTTCAGGGGGCATATGTATACGATATCGATTTAGAAGGAATCGATTTGAAAGCAAAAATCTCACATGAAACTGGGGCATATGAAACATGGGAAGGGGAGATACAACGTGTACTAACAATCGGCGACACATTGTATGCTATCTCGCCGACTAAAGTTTCTGCTTACGACATATCAAATTATCAGCGAATTGGAGAAACTTCATTACGTTAAAAGGGTAGAATTTTCTTCTATCCTTTTTTGGTATTAATCTTATATACTTAATAAGATTATATAAGAAATGAAGTGACATACATGAATCAACCAAAAATAAATCCATACTTCGTGCTGGCAATTGGAGTCGTTGCAGTGTCGACGTCGGCCATTTTTGTGAAATTAGCCAACGCACCCGCACCAGTTATTGCGTTCTACCGCCTATTTTTTACAGTCTTGCTAATGCTTCCTGTTTTTTTATGGAAATATCGAAAAGAACTACGGATCATTACAAAAAAAGATTGGCTTTTTTCCACAATCTCGGGTGTGTTTTTAGCTCTCCATTTTATCCTTTGGTTTGAATCGCTAAACTACACTTCGGTAACAAGTTCAACAGTTTTGGTGACGATGCAGCCGGTTTTTGCATTCATAGGAACGTATTTCTTGTTTAAAGAAAAAATAAGTTTAGGGGCAATTTTAAGTACCTGTCTAGCTTTAGGAGGAAGTATCGTCATTAGTTGGGGGGATTTCCAAATTAGCGGGAGTGCTTTATTCGGTGACTTTTTGGCCATCATTTCGTGTGTGATGGTTACAGTCTATCTTTTATTTGGGCAAACAGTAAGGAAACGGTTAACCCTTGTCACGTACACATTTGTTGTTTACAGCATTAGTTCCATAACTTTGTTTTTATATGTAGTGATCTTTAAATATCCGCTAGGAGGATACGCTGGTCAAGACTGGATGTATTTTTTACTATTAGCAATTGTCCCAACCTTACTTGGCCATAATCTTTTCAACTGGTCATTAAAATGGGTAAGTACCTCAACCATTTCAGTAAGTATCTTGTTTGAACCGGTTGGTGCAGCTATTCTAGCCTATTTTATCCTATCAGAAAAAATCATCCAAACACAGATTTTCGGGGGAATCGTTATTGTAGTCGGCATATGGCTATACTCCGTTGGCGAAAGGAAGAAAAAGCAGCAGGTATCATTATCAGAACAAAGTGTCGGATAAAAAAGGAAGCCATGTCTATCAATTGGAGACATGGCTTTCCTATTAAGCATATTTTCGAGTCATGAATATAGCACCTATACCAACAATCATGAATAATGCACCCATTAATAGAAGGTTCGTATATGGACTAGCCGTAGTAGGTAGCTTATTCCCTTGAACTTTAACACTCATTTCTGTCGCCAAGGTTGCAACGGTTAGGAGCTTTTCTCCGCGCTCAATGATAAAATCAGATGCTAGCATTTCCTCTGAAACCTTAAGATCCAGTAAGTACTCGTTATTATCTCGATATAGTTCAACAAGTAGTTCCGCATCGTCAAGTGTGTCCATCTGAAGTAGCTTATCATAAGCTATAGCTTCCTTTACACCATCTTTTAATAGATAGTATTTTGGCTGTAACTCAAAGACTTCGATCATTTTATCGTATATCACAAGAAGCTCTTTTTGCTGTTCAGACGATAGTCCTTCAGAGTTATTATAGGAAAAGTATCTTTCTAAATTAGAACTGATCGATCTCATTTTCTCCTCAATATTCAAATCATCGAGGCTTAAAAAGTGAAGAAATAAGCCATCAATCTCATCCTCCGTTAACCCTACCTCTGAAAGCATCCGCTCTGCTTCTACCAATACCTCAGCATGATTTAAATAGAAATCCACTGTTGTTTCAAGATCCTTAACGAATAAATAATCCTGTACGGATTCTCCAAAACCACTGAGGATATGATGTAATTCATCCTCGCTAATATGATGTTTTGATAAGAGGGTCTGGACAGTCTCTTTGTTAACTGGCTCACCTAAATAGGAAACGAGTTCATTTACATTTTCAAAATCCTTTAAGGACAAATCATAAACCGCCAAATAATCTTCAAGATCATCTTCAGTTAAACCAGTCTGTGTTGTATAATTCTTTAATTCCTCAGGGGTAACCTCAGCAAACACTCCAACTGATAAGAACGCAAGCTGGAATAAAAAAATAACCGCAACTAGTAAAAGCTTCTTCATACCTCTTCCTCCAAGCCATTATATTCATAGGTGTAGTATTTTCAACTTTTACCAAATAATGCATGGAGGCAAGAAAATAAGGGTAATCCAAAATAGGTTTGAGCTATTTGATATTAAATGATTTAGCTATTTCATGAATAACTTTTAGGTCTGCTTCGAAATCTGAACCTCCGAAATAGCCGGGAGAATTTGCATGAAAATACAAATCATAGATGAACTCCTGATCATTGGGTTGAATGAAATAATGTACGGTTTGAATTGCGTGCATTTGCTTAATGTGGAAAAGAACACGTTGAGTTGGTTCTTGAAAATCTTCCATCACATCATTCGCGAAAATACCTGGCTGGGCCAAAAGTTCCAGTTTTTTTTCATTGTTGATTTTCGTTACTCCACCAACCTCTGTACCATTTTTTAGAAAAACATGTTCACCGTCTCGTTCTTCTATGGCAATTCCCATTGGAAGATCGATAATAAATGAAGAGATATTATCTGCCTGTTGGGGATCTTCTTTAAAAATAGAATGATAAGAATACGTTCCAATCCCGATTGCAAGAAACAAAATTACGATTCCTGATAGTAATGGCATGATGAATCTGTCAGATAAATTCCTGGTCATTTTAATTGGATCGTTTAATCTGATTTGATGAACGATACGGGTTTTTTGGGCTTCGCTTAGTTGAAATCTAGGAAATGATTTATTTTGGTAGGTATCCTTCATAATCTTTTACCTCTCCTTTATTGATAGATTTGAGTTTCTTCTGCAATACTTGAATAGCTCGATGGTAAGTCAATGAAACTTTGTTACTTGACCAGCCCAAAATAGTAGCAGTTTCTTCAACACTTAGCTCTAAAATTAATCGCGAAACAAGAACTTCCTTATAAGACTTTTTTAAGCAAAGTATTGTATTGTGTATTTCAGAAAGAGTCTCGTCTAAAAGTAGGCTCCCTTCTGGGTTAGATTTATCAATCGGAATCTGTCTATTTGCAAGTAAATCAAAAGGTTGGAATTTGATAAGACTCCTTCGACGATTCTTATCAATTACTAAATTCCTTGCAATTGCAAGTAACCAAGTCTTAGGATTTGAACGTTCTTCAAAAGTAGGAAATGATTTGATTGCCTTCAGAAAAACCTCCTGTACAAAATCATCAACGTCTAAAGACCCTGTGTAATAAATAAGGAAGTTATAAACATCGTCTCCATACTCATAAAACCAGTTTTCGATTTGACTAACTTGTGCCAAACTTCGAACCCCCTTCGTGTATACCTTTATATAATAGACGATTAAGTCATCAACATCTTTCATATTTAAGTAAATATATTTTGAAAAACATACAAAAAATACTGACATTCCAAAAAAGGAATATCAGTATTGAATAGGAGGAGCAGCTCTACCTAATAAAATGAACTGGCAAAAAAACTAAACACAAAAGCCATTACGACTGAAGAAACAAAGGTAATGAAGCTACTTGCTTCAATTTTTCCTCCATTGTTACTCATTCTCAAACCTTCTATATAAACAAATGAAAACAAAAATAAGCACATCGCTAATGATAAAAACATGCCAACTGCTTGCAGAAACTCAAAAAACAAAAATCTTTCCCCCTTCCAATTTCTCTTAACTTTATTCAGCTGGGGTCCAAACCCGACTGAATAAAGTTAAAGCCGACGGCGGATGCACAATTTTTCAAGAAAACTCGAAAAAAATCGGGCACAAATACGCCATGGCCCATTTGATTAAATTATATGAGTAAAACTAGCAAATATGATTAAAATAGTAGAAGCATGAAATGAAAGATATAAAGATAATTAAAAGAAATAACCAATACATATAAAAGTATTTCATAAGAAAACTATTTCTTGTATAATAATTATGATCTCTTCAATGGATGAATTAATAGATACAATAGAAAAGATTATTTTTTTGTATCAAAAAAACTTTTTTAAAAAAAGGTCTTGAAAAAGGCTTTGAGAGATGGTATATTAATTTTTG
>NZ_JBALOX010000115.1:0-13229 GCF_036965165.1 Bacillus sp. JJ1521
ATAAAAAAATACTATTCAAAAAAACTATTAAAGGGAGTGCTTTATATGTCATTATTAGGAAAAGAAATTCGTTTAAGCAGATTATTTAATCAAAAATCAGGTAAACTACTGGCAGTTGCGGTGGACCAGGCAATGGCAAGAGGTATTTTTGAAGAACTTATGCCAATCGAACGTAAGGTAAGTGAAATTGTCGCTGGTGGTCCCGATGCTATTACAATGCATAAAGGAATTGCTAATCTTTGTTTCCGCCCTCATGTAGGAAAAGCTGGTTTGATACTAAAGCTATCAACTTTTTCACCTTGGCAACCAAATTATGATGCTTGGGTTACGGAAGTAGAAGAAGGAATTCAATTAGGTGCTGATGCAGTATCAATGGGATGCATTGTAGGTGGGGATGATCAGCCAGAACAATTAAGAAACTTAGGTATAGCTGCTGGAAGGGCTGCCTCTTATGGAATTCCGATGATAGCTCACATTTATCCTAGAGGAAACCAAATCCCAGAGGAAGAGAAAAATAATTGGAAGCATGTAGCCTATGCTGTTCGTGCTGGTGCTGAATTAGGCGTAGATATCGTAAAAACAAAATATACTGGTGATCCAGAAAGTTTCCATAAAGTAGTATCTTCAACTCCTGCTAAAGTGGTTGTTGCAGGCGGAGACAAAGGAAATAACATTGAAGATTATTTTAAAATGGTATACGACGTAATCGATGCGGGTGGTACTGGTATCACGTTTGGTAGAATTGTATGGAACAATCCCAATCCTACAGCTGTTGTACAATCTTTCAAACATATCATTCACGAGAATGGTACAGTAAAAGAAGCTGTTGAATTATACAATGAGTTAATTAACGAGCCAATACCTAATAGATAAGGTGATTAATATGTCTCACGTAATTGGAATTGATATTGGAACAAGTGGAGTAAAAGTGGCTGCAATGAATAAAGAAGGGGTATGGGGATACTTAGAGTATCAACCATACTCTCTTCTATTTCCAAGGGATGGATGGGTTGAAATAGATGTAAACGAAGTTTGGGAGATTGTACAGAACAACCTAGCGAAAGTTTGGAATAGGGTTAAGGCTGAAGGAAGTGTAGATGCAATTTCTCTTTCTACATTTTGTAATTCCTCCGTTTTTATGGATTCAGATGGAAATGCATTATACAACGGAATTATGTATTTGGATCAAAGAAGTAAAAAGGAGGCAGAATGGATAAATGCAGCCATAGGCAAAGAACGGATCTTCCAAATTACCGGAAATCGATTAGAACTTGGGATGTATACAGTTACAACTCACTTGTGGTTTAAGAATAATGAGCCCAATCTATATGAAAAAACATTTAAATGGGGCTCCCTCTCTACTTTTATCCTTCATAAACTGACAGGTGAGTTTGTAATGGATTGGACCCAGGCTTCCTTTTCGGGTTTATTCGACATAAATAGCTATGAATGGTCTCGAGAGATTTGTGAAGAAATCGGAATAAGTCTAGGAAAATTACCTACAGTGTGTGATCCAAGCTTGGTAATTGGTAATTTGATTGATACTAATTTAGAAGGACAACGAGTGCCAATCGTAGCGGGAGCAGCCGATACGGCTTGTTCTGCCCTTGCACTTGACGTTCAACCCAATACTATTTTTGAGTCAGTAGGGACCTCAAATGTTTTAACTGTTTGTTCGGACAATACTCTTGCGTTGGACAACAGGTTTTTAAACAGATGCCATGTTATCAAGGGTAGATGGCTATCCCATGGAGCAATGTCTTTTCCTGGTGCTGCTATACAATGGTTTTATGAACGTTTTTTAAAACCAGAAGGGTATCAAATTGAAATATTGAATGAATTTGCAAACAAATCTCCGATTGGATCAAACGGTGTGTATTTCTTGCCGTATATGCAGGGTGAGCGATCCCCAATTTGGGATCCAAATGCCAGAGGAAGTTTTATAGGAATCGATTTGAATACTTCAAAAGAGGATATGTATCGCTCAATATTAGAAGGTTGCTCCTTTGGCTTAAAACAAATCTATGAAATTATTGAAACTAAATATAAAATTGCCCCAATGAGTATTCAGTCAATTGGAGGTGGTTCCAAGAACAGGGCATGGTCCCAAATAAAAGCAAATGTATTAAACAAAACGTTTGAACACAAAAATATTCCGGAAACTGCAGTTTTAGGTGCATGCCTCATAGCTGGAAAAGCTATTGGTTATTTTTTATCTTATGAAGAAGCAACTTCTGTGATTTCAAATGAAACCATTGGTTGGATTACACCGGAAGAAAATCAAGTGAGTGCTTATCACCAGCTTTATAAAGTTCATAACAATATGTATCCTGCCCTTAAACCTTTTTTCTCGCAATGTGCCGAGATAAGCCAAGAAAGATTGGAGGTAAAGCATTGAAGACAAAAGTATATATAACCCGAAAGCTCCCAGAAGCAATAGTTAGTCAATTATCGGAACGCTTCGAAGTTAGAATGTATCAGGAAGAGGATTCAATTGTCCCAAGAGATATTTTATTAAAAGAAGTAAAGGATGTTGATGGGCTAATATGCCTATTAACCGATAAAATTGATCAAGAAGTATTTGATGAAGCTATGAATCTAAAGGTTGTTGCAAATATTGCAGTAGGTTATAACAATATTGACGTAAATGCTGCTGCCCAAAAGGGAATCGTTGTTACTAACACCCCAGGAGTTTTAACTGAAGCAACAGCAGATTTGACATTTGCTCTATTAATGGCCACTGCAAGAAGAGTACCTGAAGCATCCAACTATTTAAGACGTGGAGAATGGGGCGCTTGGTCCCTTATGCAGATGACTGGTCAGGAAATTTACGGAGCGACCATTGGAATTATTGGACTTGGAAGAATAGCTGAAGCTCTAGTAAAGAGGACTAAAGGATTCAATATGCGAGTCATTTATTATAACCGGACACGTAAAGTCGACAAAGAAGCTGAATTAGGTATTGAATATTGCGATCTGCATTCACTGCTGCAGCAATCTGACTTTGTTTCCATTCTTATACCATATAGTCCGGAGGTTCATCATTTTATTGGTAAAAACGAATTACAGCTAATGAAAAAAAACGCCATTCTTATTAATACTGCCAGAGGTGGAATTGTCGATGAAGTGGAGTTATATGACGCATTAGTCAAAGGAAAGATTTGGGGAGCAGGTCTAGACGTTTTTGAAGAGGAACCAGTACCAGTAGATCATCCTCTATTAACCTTACCTAATGTTGTTACTTTACCCCATGTTGGAAGTTCAACAGTAAAAACAAGACTTGAGATGGCCAATTTAGCGGTTGAAAATATTATCAATGTATTAGATGGAAAAAAGCCACTTACGCCAGTTAGTATTCCAATTGAATAGTCTATATTTCAAGGGATTTTTCAGAGGATAAGTCCCTTTTTTGATTTTTGTTATAATCCACACCAAAAATCATTGTTTGAGGGGTTGAATTTATGAAGATTGTAATAGCTCCTGACTCATTTAAAGGAAGTTTAAGCGCAACTGAGGCAGCTCTTTCAATAGAAAAGGGTATTCTTAAGGTCTTCCCAGAGTCAGAAACATTCTGGATTCCTTTAGGGGAATGTGGAGAACGTTTAAAAATCAGAATATGATTTAGATCGAATTAATGAATGACCTATAAAAGTGTTGGGAAAAACTAACATTTATGTGGGTCTTTTTGTTTTTAGTAAAGATTTGGTCAAAATTCCGACAAGAATGAATGTAATATTTAACATAACTTGACGTTCAATTATAAAAGAATGGGCATAATGCACTTGAAGGAGCGAATCATCAATGTATAAAAAACAAGAAAAGTGGCTCATTTACTTAAGTTTCAGTGTAGCATTCATCATGCTTCTCTCTATTTTGGGCAGGTTATTCAATTAGCTAAGGGGGACTTATTTTGGTTAATGAGTCAGCAGTGTTTTGGAGTCGAGTACTAACTGAACTCACATTATCCTTTCATATTATTTATGCCACAATCGGGGTCGGAATCCCATTAATGATTATGATTGCACAGTGGGTCGGGTATAAGAATAATGATGAGCATTACATATTGTTGGCAAGACGTTGGGCGAGAGGGTTTGTTATTACCGTTGCAGTAGGGGTTGTTACAGGTACTGCTATCGGATTACAGTTGTCACTATTATGGCCGAACTTTATGAGCTTAGCCGGACAAGTCATTGCTTTACCCTTATTTATGGAAACATTTGCGTTCTTTTTTGAGGCAATCTTTTTAGGAATCTATCTGTATACTTGGGATCGATTCGATAGTCAGAAGAAGCATATGCTGCTTCTCGTTCCAGTTGCCGTTGGGGCATCAATGTCAGCGGTTTTTATTACCATCGTAAATGCGTTTATGAATGCTCCTCAAGGTTTTGAAATGTTAAATGGAGAGTTAGTAAACATTCAGCCACTAGTTGCAATGTTTAACCCAGCAATGCCAACAAAAGTGGCACATGTGTTAGTTACGGCTTACATGACATCGGCTTTTATACTCGCATCTATTGCGGCTTTCCGGTTAATTAAAGGTTCAGACCATATTTATCATAAAAAAGCACTTTATTTATTAATGAAGTTAGGTCTGATTTTCTCAATTGTTACAGCCGTCATAGGCGACTTTTCGGGCAAATATTTAGCAGAATATCAGCCGGAAAAATTAGCAGCGGCTGAATGGCATTTTGAAACAGAAGAGGGCGCGCCACTTATAATGTTTGGTGTACTTGATGATGGAGAGATAAAGTATGAGATTCGTATACCATATGCATTAAGTATTTTAGCACATAGCAATCCTACTGCAGATGTAATTGGATTAAATGAATTCCCTGAAGATGAAATTCCGCCTCTCTATATTCATTATCTATTTGATACGATGGTATCGATTGGGATGTTACTGGTGCTTGTTTCAGCTGTGTATGTGGTTGGAAAGTCGCGAGGATGGTCATTTATAAAAAGTAAATGGTTCAGGTGGGTTGTGGTTACTGGAGGTCCATTATCTGTTATTGCCATTGAAGCAGGTTGGTGGCTAGCGGAAGTTGGAAGACAACCATGGATTTTAAGAGGATTGATGCGAACAGAAGAGGGCGCTACAACAAGTGATAATGTAGATTTAATGCTCCTGCTCTTCTGTATTTTATATATGGTGTTAGCTTTTGGAAGTGTCATCGTATTAAGGCGAATGTTCCGTTCGAATCCGATTGAAAAAGAAATTGAAGATCGTGAATTTGAAAGAGGTGAAGCATAATGAACCTTGAGATAGTAGGATTAACCGTACTATGGACTTTTTTATTTGGCTATGTCATTGTTGCTTCAATCGATTTTGGCGCAGGCTTTTTTAATGCTTATAGTTTATTAACGAATCGTTCCCACATTTTAACGAAAATTATAAAACGCTACTTATCACCTGTTTGGGAAGTCACAAACGTATTCTTAGTATTTTTCTTTGTAGGAATTGTTGGCTTTTTCCCACAAACGGCCTTTTATTATGGAACGATCCTTTTAGTTCCTGTGAGTATTTCTGTCATTTTATTGGCTATTCGTGGTTCTTATTATGCTTTTGAATCTTATGGATCTGCAGGACATAAAGGGTATGCATTTGCTTATGGAGTTTCGGGATTGTTAATTCCTGCTTCTTTTTCAGTAGTTCTTACACTATCGGAAGGTGGCTTTGTTGAAATGGTGAATGGCCAACCCGAACTCGATTACTGGGCGTTATACACGAGTCCCCTTTCGTGGAGTATTGTTTTATTAAGTGTAACAGCGGTTCTTTATATTTCAGCTGTATTTTTAACTTGGTATGCATGGAGAGCAAAGGACATAGAAGCAAGTAATTTAATGAGGAAATATGCATTAATTTGGGCTGTTCCTTTAATCATAACAGCAATTGGAATCATTATTGAGATGCGTGGACACAATGAAATGCACTTTGAAAGTATGGTGGGTTTGTGGCCTCTATTCGCGGTTTCTGGAATACTTTTTTTATTCACGGTATGGTTAGTCTGGCAAAAACGAAACTTTGGCCTGGCTGTTATCTTGTTAATTTTTCAATTTGCCTTTGCCTTCTATGCTTATGGATTTTCACACTATCCATATTTGTTATATCCACATTTAACAATCCATGCTAGTTTTACAAATCACGAAATGGCGATTGCTTTAGTGATTGTTTTCGTTCTCGGTTTATGTTTATTGATTCCTTCACTTTATCTATTGCTCCATCTATTTTTATTCAATAAGGACTATGTGACAGGTAGACGGGACGATCATGTATAGGAGAGATGAAAATGAATGATTTTATGATATTTGTGGCACCGTTTATGATGGTGGTTCTATCAATTATTATAACGTTTATAGTGGCACCTTTGGATAAGGAAGTGAGAGAAGATAAGAAAGATTAATTTTCGGGTGGAATGATCTAAACGGAGTAAGAGGATTATACAAGGACGTATAGTTCGCCCTCTTTATATCAAAAAAATAAGCTTACGGGGATATAACAACGTAAGCTCACTTTTTGTATTTTTTATTCTTTATTCATTAAGCTATGGTTTTTACCATAAGCAAAGTAGAAAAGTAATCCGAATACAAACCAAACTGCGCTTGCAATCCATGTAAAGACAGAAAGCTGAGTCATTAAAAATAAACATAATAAGAACGAGATAATTGGTAAGATTGGAAAGAATGGTACTTTAAAACCACTGGATGGTATACTCTTGTTTTTTCTTAAGTAAATAACTCCGATTGAAACGATTGTAAATGCAAGTAATGTGCCCATGTTTACTAGTTCTGCTAGCTTAGATAACGGAATGAAGCCGGCACAAAAAGCGACAAGTGCGGCAAATACCCATGTGTTTTTAACGGGCGTTTTATATTTTTTACTAAGTTCATACATACTTTTCGGCAGCAATCCATCTCGGCCAAACGCATAAAGAAGTCTAGTTCCCCCATATGACATAACAAGTATAACGGTCATCATTCCGACAACTGCACCAAGTGAGATAACGCCAGCCACCCAATCTTGATGAACCATCTGCATTACGAAGCTAACAGGATCACTTACATTTAGGTCTGTGTATGAAACCATCCCAGTTAAAACAAGCGAAACAGTTACATAAAGAATTGTACAAATCAATAATGATCCAATAATACCTATGGGCATATTACGTTGTGGGTTCTTTACCTCTTCGGCAGCTGACGAAACAGCGTCAAATCCAAGATAAGCAAAGAAAACTAGGGCTGCCCCACTAATAACGCCATTCATTCCAAAGGGCATAACTGGTTGCCAATTAGCAGGCTCAACATAAAAAATGCCTACTCCTATAAATAAAAGAATAACCCCTACTTTGATAAATACCATGATCATATTAACCTTCGTAGATTCTCTAATTCCACGCGTTAATAAAAAGGCTGTTACCAAAATAATGGCGATCGCTGGTACATTTACATAAGTTCCATCTACTGGATTAAAGGAACCAGAGATCGCCTTTGGAATGGTTATATTAAAACCCTCTAACAAAGCACTTAAATAAGCTGACCAACCAGTTGCAACCGCCGCAACTGCTAAGCCATATTCTAACAGTAAAGCCCATCCAACTAACCAAGCGACCAATTCTCCAAATACAATGTACACATACGTATATGCACTACCCGTAACCGGTATGGATGAAGAAAATTCTGAATAACACATAGCGGCGAATGCACAGACAATGGCAGCTATAATAAAGGAAAAAATGATACCTGGTCCAGCGTGTCCCGCAGCGACAGTCCCAGGAAGGATGAATATACCTGTTCCGACAATAGCACCTACTCCTAACAGCATTAGGTCAAAAGCCCCTAACGTTTGCTGAAGCTGGATACCGCCCTTTTTTCCGAGTAATTCCCTGAGATCTTTTTTCCTGAATAATACATCTTTCATACTGAACCCTCATTTTTTTAAAATATGTAAAAATTCTATAGGTTTATTAATTAAAGGTCAACCGCTTTTGTCGAATTACCAATATTTTTGTCGAAAATTGAGAGGTTTATAAAAAATCTATTAGCTTTCTTTTTATAAGTATCTTTCTTTATAATAGAATGAATTATGTAAAAGAGAGAGGGATTCACATTAATATTCTATGGGATTTTGACGGAACATTGTTTAACACCTATCCAGCACTGGTCAAGGGTTTTATTCATCTAAGCGGCAGGGAACTGGATCCGAAGGAAGTACTAAAGTGGCTCAAGGTCAACTCGAAAGTGGCGTTTCAGCATTATGAAATTGAAGAAAGTCAGCGCGAGGAATACATCAAATTATACAATCAGTATTCCTTTGATAGCCATCCGTTTGAACATTTAGAAGAGGTTTTGCAAATTGCAGATGATAATTTTATTGTCACGCATCGCGACAAGGAGTCTACACTTTACCTTCTGGAAAAATTTAAGTTATTACATTACTTTAAGGTGGTTGTTTCGGTCGAGGAGGAGGGCTTTTCCCGAAAACCACATGCTGCTTCATATCAACATGTAATTAAGGATCATCCGATTGATCTAGTGATTGGCGATCGCGAACTGGATTTAATTCCAGCCAGAGAATTAGGAATCAAAACCGTTGCCTTTGAAAATCCAGATATTGAGGCCGATTTTCACATTGATAATTATGCTGACTTCGGAACGAAGGTTCTTCCTTATCTTTAAAAAAGGTCATTTTTTATAAGGATTCGGCTGAAAAAGGGACCACTACAATGCTTATTCGTATCAAAATATACTTGTATCCTAAATAAACAATAAAAAGAATTTATAAAAATCTTATTGACAGTCAAAGACATTCCATGTAAATTATTAATTACAATTAAATTATTAGTGAATTCTTATCCAGAGAGGTGGAGGGACTGGCCCTTTGAAGCCTCGGCAACAGACTATTAGGTACTGTGCCAAATCCAGCAAGCATAGAGCTTGAAAGATAGGAAGAGACGATTAAATGTTACATTTAAACCCTCTTCTGTAGTGAAGGGGGTTTTATTTTTTTTCGATATAAAAAGAGATGTTTACTAACTAAAACCGATTCTCAAAAATATTTCTATATAAAATAAAAAAGTATGCCGATTAGACAACTAAAGGTATCTTTATCCAATGCATCTTTACATGATGTTGGATAAAGGTGCCTTTTTTGTTTATTTCTGAAAGGAGGATTTTAAGTTGATTAAGTTTGAGGAAGTAAATAAAGTATTTGGTTTGCAAGGGAAGGAGGTTCAAGCGTTAAAAGATGTTTCTTTAACTATTTCAAAAGGAGAAATCTTTGGGGTGGTTGGATTTAGTGGGGCTGGGAAAAGTACATTGCTCCGACTTGTTAATTTACTTGAACGCCCAACTTCAGGGAGAGTGCTGGTTAACGAATCAGAAATATCTAGTCTCTCTCAAGTTGAGCTACGGAAGCTGAGAAGGAAAATCGGTATGATCTTTCAATCTTTTAATCTTTTCAACTCGCGTACTGTATATGGAAATATCGCTTATCCATTAAAACTTGCGAAGTTGCCAAAAGAACAAATTGATAACCGTGTTAAAGAATTACTTCAGTTTGTAGGTTTGCAAGATAAGTCAGAGCAATATCCGGAGCAACTCTCGGGCGGACAAAAGCAAAGAGTCGGCATTGCAAGAGCGCTTGCTACTTCACCAGACATTTTGATTTGTGATGAAGCAACTTCTGCGTTGGATCCTGAAACAACAGGAGAAATCCTTCAATTATTACGTAAGGTTAATGAGGAGTATAATATTACCATTTTGCTGATTACTCATGAAATGCACGTTATCCGAAGTATTTGTCATCGAGTGGCTGTGATGGAAAATGGGTCGGTGATTGAAGAAGGCAATGTCTATGATATATTTTCAAACCCACAATCCAAGACGACGAAAAATTTTATCAGTTCTGTGTTAAACGATAAGCTTTCTAGCAAACTCTTAGGGAAATTACGTAATAACCATTCAGGAAACTTGTATCGAGTGATTTTTACAGGTGGGGCTTCAAGTCAGCCAATCCTGTCAAGAGTAACGAGAAAGCATGGGATTGATTTCAATATTATATACGGCAGTATTAATGAGTTACAGGATCAATTATTTGGTAGTTTAATTGTTGAATTTCAAGGCTCTGATCCTCTCATTCAGCAAGTAATCACTGAACTTGAGCAAATTGTTGAAGTAAGGGAGGTGATAAACCATGAGAGTTGATTGGAGTACATTTTGGCCCCGTATTGTGGAAGCAACTGGAGAAACGATTTTGATGGTAATCTTTACGTTAATTTTCTCAAGCATTATTGGTATAGCGATGGGAGTGCTCTTTTTTGTCACACGTAAGGGGAACATATTGGAAAATAAATATATATTTCTCGTACTTAACTTATTAGTGAATATTGTTCGTCCAATCCCTTTTATTATTTTGCTTGTTGCACTTAGTCCCTTAACTCGGGCAGTAATGGGCACTACGATTGGAACGGCAGCGGCTATTTTCCCTATGACGATAGCTGCATGCTTTGCGGTTGCTAGGATAGTAGAGAGTAATCTTGTTTCGATTGAACCGGGAATTATTGAAGCTGCACAGGCTATGGGTGCAAGCCCGATAAGAATAATTTTTGGCGTACTTATACCTGAAACATTAGGTCCACTTATTCTCGGTCTCACCTTTGTTACTGTGGGGCTTGTTGATTTCTCAGCAATGGCTGGAACAGTTGGAGGTGGTGGATTAGGTGACCTTGCCATGACATATGGGTACCAGAGATTTGATACATCGGTAATGATTGTCACAGTTATTGTTTTAATAATACTCGTTCAAATCGCACAGTTTTCTGGGAACTTTTTATCTAGATTCTTTTTACGAAGATAACATTTAAAAAAAGGGAGAGTTTTGTAAATGAAAAAGCGATTACTTTTATTCGTATCTATGGTGGTTTTTATTTCAATACTTGCAGCGTGCAATGTTACATCCGGAAAATCCAATGAGGTAGTAAAGATCGGTGTAACAGGTGCTGATGGACCTTATTGGAAGCTTATAGAAGAAAAAGCAAATGAAAAAGGGATCACAATTGAGTTAGTTGAGTTTTCGGATTACATTCAACCTAATAATGCTTTAGCAAATGGAGAGATTGACATGAATTCTTTCCAACATATTGCATTTCTAGGTCCAGCCAATGTAGAGAATGGTTTTACTATTGTTCCGATTGCTTCGACGACTATTAACCCAACAGGGATTTATTCTGAAAAATACAAGAATATATCAGACATACCAGAGGGTTCACAAATAACAATTTCAAACGACCCTGCAAACCTTGGAAGAGGCTTACTTTTATTAGAAGCTGCGGGACTAATTGAGCTAAAAGATGGAGTTGGTATATACGGAACTCTAGATGATATTGCGAAGAACCCGAAAAAACTAGAAATCGTCCCAGTCGTTTCTCAACAAACTGCACAGGCACTAAAGGATGTTGCCGCATCTCTAATAAATAATGGGATTGCAGGTCAAGCAGGGTTGAATTTTAAAGATTCACTATTATATGACGATCCAGAAAGTGAACAAGCACGACCATATGTTAATGTCTTTGCTGTACGCGAAGAGGATAAGGACAATGAAACATACAAAACGATCGCAAAGCTATACCAGGAAGCTGACGTTAAAGAGGCTGTCATAAAGGAAACGAACGGAGGAAGTATTGTCGTTGATATCCCTGCGGAAGATCTTCAAAAGACATTAAAGAAGTTAGAAGAAAGCATTAAGAAAAGCCAATAATTGAGTGGAATTGGATATTTATAGATTTATGAATCTACTAAAAGGAAGTGGACAAATGGCAAAACAAATCCGATTAAATGCATTTGACATGACGAGCGCTATGCATAATTCACATGGACTTTGGAAGCACCCAAATAGTGAGAGACATCTTCGATACAAGGATTTAGACTATTGGATAGACTTAGCAAAATTATTGGAACGAGGGAAGTTTGATGCCGTATTTTTTGCAGATGTGCTAGGTATTTATGATGTTTATCAGCAAAGTAAAGATCCGTCCATTCGAGACGGAGTTCAAGTGCCGTTGAATGATCCGGCTTTTGTTGTTCCAGCGATGGCAAGTGTAACTGAACATCTTTCTTTTGCAGTGACGGTAAGTACTACTTATGAGCATCCTTTTGGCCATTCTAGAAGGTTTTCAACCCTAGATCATCTTACAAAGGGAAGAGTCGCGTGGAATATCGTCACTTCCTATCTTCCTAATGCAGCAAAGAACTTTGGTTTACCAGAAATGCTTAAGCATGATGCACGTTATGATTTGGCTGATGAGTTTTTGGAAGTCTCTTATAAGCTATGGGAAGGAAGCTGGGAAGACAATGCGGTCATTGCGGATACTACTAAAGAAATCCTGGTAGATCCATCAAAAGTACATGAGATAAATCATAAGGGTGAATATTTTTCTGTTGAAGGACCACACTTAAGTGAGCCTTCCCTGCAACGTACCCCAGTTCTTTATCAAGCAGGTACGTCTGAACGTGGTAAGGAGTTTGCAGCCAAACATGCCGAATGTGTATTTGTTGGAGGGTCAGCAGAGAAAATTAAATCTTCTGTTCAGGATATCCGACAAAGAGCACAAAAATATGGTCGAAACCCTGACCATATTAAGGCATTTACCTTCTTGAATGTAATTGTAGCTGAGACCACAGAACAAGCAGAGGAAAAGTATCAGGAATTAGCTAGTTATTGGAGTGCTGATGCAGCAAAAGCTCAATATGGTGGCTCAAGTGGTTACGATTTATCACAGTATACAGACCTAGATAGTCCATTTGATTATAAACATACCGAACATGGACAATCAAGAGCTGCTTCGCTTACAAAAGATGCACCTAAAAAACTAACAGTCAGGGAAGTATTAAACCGATTTGAAACAATAGATCGGGACCATGTTCTAGTTGGAAACCCGCGAGAAGTGGCTGATGCGATTCAATTTCAATTCGAAGAAAGTGGTGTAGATGGATTTAACCTAGCCCATCTTGTCACACCAGAAAGCCTAAAGGATTTTGTTGATTTAGTCATTCCTGAACTACAAAAACGCGGAATCTACAAAACAGAATATGAACAGGGTTCCTTAAGAGAAAAGCTATTTGATCACGGAAGTAGCTTATTACCTAATGATCATCCTGGAAGTCAATATCGGAAGGCTGCCATTTTAGAAGGAAAGTAACATAATATTTTATTAAAAAACAGGGAGTATTTATGG
>NZ_JBALOX010000116.1:0-445 GCF_036965165.1 Bacillus sp. JJ1521
TAGGACGTCGCTAGGCAAACGAAAGATCAGCTGATATGGCTGGTCTTTTTTTATTTGTATTTTTGGGCAGATGTCTTAGGCATGTTAGTTGTAAAACGTGCCCTATTTGAAAGTTATGATGTAGGAAAGAGTAATGAAAAATGTGGAATCGTTAACGTCTTAAGGTTGAATTTTAATAAACGGTAACGATAAAGGCAAAATCGTTCCTCTTTTAGCATTGCGATGAAGGAAAGGGTAACGCAAAGTACCAAATCGTTCCCGCTTCATGGATTATAAGATGTAATTGGTAACGCAAAGACTATACACGGAATACCGACAAGCCGAACCACTCTAAATGGTATACCGCAAAGTCCAGTAACGGTATATCACCAAGTCGAAAAACGATACATGGTATACCGCAAAGTGCATACACGGGTATATCACTATGCCGAAAAACAATAAGTGA
>NZ_JBALOX010000116.1:494-12203 GCF_036965165.1 Bacillus sp. JJ1521
CGATAAACGGTATACCGTTCTAGAATTGATTTCCACAAACTATCAATTTGATAAGTTTTCTCATCTGTATTTCATCCAGAACATTCATTTAACATATCATTCCTTAAGCTGTAACCATCAAAGCCACTATAAATGGTAATAGTAGGGCAGCTATCCAAAGTGCTGGATAGTATCTTCTTGATTTTTTTACTTTCTTCGACGGAAGACTGAATTTATATATGCTTTTATGTAAACAATTCATCACCGCAAAAATTATGGTGGTCCCCATAAAGCTATATAATAGTGTGACCATGTAATAAGCTAATTTTTTATCAGTAATCGGAAGCTCAGTAATTAAAAATGTCAAAATTAAGGATATCAACGCTATAAAAATTAACGTTCCAAAGTTCTTAATAAATAGTTTTGGTGATCTTGCTATTGCTTCCCTAACAGTGGTGTCTTCTAGAACAATAATGTATGGGGTTAGGGTGTAAAATAGTATAATTAGAATTCCTAATAGAGCTAATGGCCAAAAAACATTTAATAGAAGATAGACTAACCCCATTATGAAAAATTGAATGATTGAAAATTGCACCATTCTTTCAAAATAGTAAGGTGCAATTTTTAAGATGGAATATGTATTNNTCTAAAAAGCATTTCATGGAGCCGAGATACATGCTGAGTGCATAGCTTTTCAATAGAAGTATGATAATGGTGGCTACGCTAGTGAGCAGCCAATTTGTTGATGGTCCATGCAAGTTTACGTCATTTATTAATGGGATCGCATAGGGTATTTTGTAATCAATGAAGTGAAAAGAAAATACGGTGAAGCCAGCATATGCACCTATTGCTCCAGTAAATGTTAGAATGACATTTACGATAAGTGGGATGATGATTAGTCTTGGGTGGTAGATAGTATGGTAAAGTCCTTTTGAAATGTTCAAAGTATCACCTCAGGTTATTCTATCCATATTTTATCATAATTAAAGGAGCATGAAAAAACCTATTCCAATGATGGAATAGGTTATTTTTTCTTTATTTTACCTGACCACTTTTTAAAGCCGCCTTGTAGCTGGTAAAGGTCTTTATAGCCTTTTTTTCGTAGTAATTGTGCTGCGCGACCACTACGAACAGTGTTTTGGCAGTATAAGTAGACTGGTTTGTCAGGTCTGATTTCTGATAATCTTTGTTTCATCTGGGATAATGGGATATTACGTGCGCCTAAAATATGGCCCCCGTCAAATTCGTTTGGTTCACGAACATCGATTAGTTGGGCTTTGCGATACCCTTCACGAAACTGTTCTTCAGTTAAAACAGTTACTATTTTTCGTTGGTAGAAGAATNNCTAAAACAATAAAAAGTATTTCCAAAATCAATCTACTCCTTTTTCTATCTCTCTTTTCTATTATATTCGTGTGGTTAAAAAGAATCAAAGGAATTCTCTGGAGGTTTTGATTTTGAAAAACAATTTTTGTTCTGATAGACTAAGGACTGGCAAACAATTTTTGACAAAGAGGGTTTCGTATGGAAAAAGAGGTATGGAGATTTATTGATTCCGGTCATTGTTCGCCGGAACTTAATATGGCTTTAGATGAAGCGTTACTCGATTGGAACAGCGAGGGAAAAATTCCACCGACGATTCGTTTTTATGGTTGGAATCCAGCGACTCTTTCAATTGGTTATTTTCAAAAGGTAGAAAAAGAAATTGATCTCGACGCCGTGAAAAAATATGGACTTGGTTTTGTTCGTCGTCCTACAGGCGGAAGAGGGGTTTTACACGATCAGGAGCTTACGTATAGTGTAATTGTGTCGGAGGAGCATCCCGAAATGCCCAAAACGGTAACTGAGGCATACCGTGTTATTTCTGAAGGAGTTTTGCAAGGCTTTCGCAAACTTGGTCTTGATGCCTATTTTGCTGTTCCTAAGACGGCTGAAGAGCGTGAAGGATTAAAAAATCCAAGATCTGCAGTTTGCTTTGATGCACCTTCTTGGTACGAGCTTGTTGTTGAAGGAAGGAAAGTAGCTGGGAGTGCACAAACTAGGCAGAAAGGTGTTATTCTTCAGCATGGCTCGATCCTACTAGATATAGATGAGGATAAATTATTTGATCTATTTAAATATTCAAGTGAACGTGTTAGGGAGAGAATGCAACGCAATTTTAAAAAGAAGGCAGTTGCTATAAATGCTTTAAGGGAGACTCCAGTTACGCTTGATGAAGCGAAGCAAGCTTTTAAAGAAGGGTTTGAGGAAGGACTAAATATTGTGCTTGAGCCTTATCAATTGACAAAAGAAGAATTAAACTATGTACATGATATAGCAGAAAGAAGATACAAATCAGATGAATGGAATTTTAAAAGATAAATAAATTTTTTACTCGTTATTTAGTAGGATAAAACCGGAAATCTTTGGTATATCTGAATTTGTTCTATTATAGGTAAAAATCAACCGACAAAATTCTTCAAAAAACACGAAATTATTTAGTTTACCTAGTTTTTCCTCTGTTTTGCTTTATATATTATACTATTTTTAGTTTGACAAAATAGATTTTATTCATCCGAAAATCAATATGTAGTGGTGTCGAAAATTATTTTAACACTATATATTGATTTTTATGTTGTCTTTCATATGGATATATGATACTTTAATTTTATAACTTATCTAATAAGCGCATAATTATTTAATAGATTCAAAGGGAGATGTGAGAATGACTGTTGTGCTAGAAAAAATGAATATTAATGTTGAAAGGTTGAACCAGGACATACGCCTTTTTCCTCAAGTCCATCCAATTACGGAGGACATGAAGATTACGCATAAGGGCGTATCAAGGCTAGTAATGCTTGACCGGTATACGTTTAAGGATACTGAAAAGCTTACTCTTGCAGAAGGTGACTTTGTTGTTCTAACGATCAAGGAAGATCCAAAGTTCCCTGCACGTGGTTTAGGTTTCATCGTTGATATCGATTGGGAGCAGAAGACAGCACAGGTGCTAGTAGACGAAGAATATCGTAGTGTGTTGGACAACCCAGAAGAAGTGGAAACAGGAATTGTAAATCGATCACTAGATGTTATTGAGAAACCACTTGAAATCTACTATGAGCAAATTGCAAAAAGAAATGCCACTGGTTTGGCTTCAGTTGAGAAAACGGAGGAAAAGCGCAAGGAATGGTTTGAAAAGTTCTATCAAGAGCTTGTAAACCTTAACTTCATTCCAGCTGGGCGTGTTCTTTACGGAGCAGGTGCGGATACAGATGTGACGTACTTTAACTGTTACGTAATGCCGTACGTTCAAGATTCTCGTGAAGGTATCTCTGAGCACCGTAAACAGGTAATGGAAATCATGAGCCGTGGTGGCGGTGTTGGAACAAACGGTTCTACATTACGCCCACGAAACACACTAGCACGCGGTGTAAATGGTAAGTCATCTGGTTCTGTTTCATGGTTAGACGACATTGCGAAATTAACACATCTTGTTGAGCAGGGTGGGTCCAGACGTGGTGCTCAAATGATCATGCTAGCGGATTTTCATCCTGACATCATTGAATTTATCATTTCGAAGATGCAAAATCCAAGAATTCTTCGTTATTTAATCGAAAATACAGAAGATGAAACAATCAAAAAATACGCTCAAGAAAAACTAAAGTTCACTCCGTTCACGGAGCAGGAAGTTCAAATGTACCAAGGCATTGTGAACTATAAACAGATCCCTGGTTTGGGTGGATTTAGTGAGAAAATCATTAAAGATGCGGAGCAAAAATTAGTTGCAGGCGGAACTTACAGTGTTCATAATCCTGAGTTTTTAACAGGTGCTAATATTTCAGTTTGTATCACAAGTGATTTTATGCAGGCTGTTGAAAATGACGAGTTATATGAACTTAAATTCCCAGATGTAGAGAGTTATAATGAAGAAGAAATGAAAATCTATAATGAAGAATGGCACAAGGTTGGGGACGTACGTGAATGGGAAAAACTTGGCCATAAAGTACGTGTGTATCGTAAGGTTAAGGCAAAAGATCTTTGGAACTTGATCAATATTTGTGCAACTTATGCTGCAGAACCTGGAATTTTCTTCATTGATAATGCAAACGACATGACAAACGCTCAAAGCTATGGTCAAAAAGTTGTTGCAACAAATCCGTGTGGTAAATAGCTTGCCTCACGTTAAACATTGCGGAATAAAGCGGGGATCCTGAGATTGGCAACCCGAACCGAAGGCTGAAAGTAAAGTTTCAGTCAGGGGCAACGCATAGATGGTGAACCTGTTCTAACAGAATATAATCCATCCACGAGGCCGCAAAATTACACAATTTCATTAACACTCCAAATTAAAGTTGTCAAATTGTTTGAGGTGAGAGAATGAATAGAGGATATGCCGGATTCTATAAAGGACATTATTTAAGAAGTTCTTATGAATACGCATATGCAAAATACCTTGATTTTCATTCTATACCTTGGAGCTATGAAGACAAAAACTTTGATATTGGGTATAAAGTTTATAAGCCAGATTTTTTCTTCTATGGAAAAAACGGAGAATTAATAAAAATAGTTGAAATTAAATCAAGAAATACAAAAGCTAAAGAAGAAGCTAGAAGAGTTCTAGAAATAATTGCAGGTAATTACAATGTTGAGTGTGAATTATTATCTTATGAGGAATTGTTAAACCTTTATATTTCGTTACCATTCTCTTTGAATTCAGTTATTACTGAATGGATAAATTCAGAACATACAACCATTAATAAGGCTGCATATGGCGAATTGAATGGTCATTATAATCTTAGGCATAGCGAGAGTACCAAAAAGTTAATCGGAAAGCATACAAAACAACTGTGGGCGAATGACAGTGTTTCTAGACAGAAAATGCTTGAAGGTTTACGGAAAAGTGGAATAAAAAAAGGTTATATTAAGACCCCTCGTGAGATAAGAGTTTGTAAACATTGTACAACGCAATTTGAAACATTAATAACTTCGTCCCAAAAATTTTGTAGTCAGCCTTGTGCTGCAAAAGTTGCTATAAAAAAAGCAACCATCCGTTATGTTGAGAAAAGGCAAGATATACATCACAACATAAAAGACTACATTATTCGTTGGACTGATGAAAATAAAGATATTGTTTCTAGAACACCATTTAATAGGATTAAAACAACTATTTCTCCGTTATTAATAGATATCCAAACAGAATTTGGTGTAAAGGATTTTAGGGTTATTTCAAAGGCTGTTTTTGGAGAAGATCTTGGAAGAAAAGAATTACTAAAGTTTATGAAGAGTTTGTGTAATTAAAATGTATGCTGAACTTACGGGAACTCAACCGTAAGAGCTATCGGATAAAAAGCCGATAGGGTAACAAGAGCGAGAATTGGAGCAACCTCTCGCACCTTACAGTGTTTGTAACCTTGCAGCGGTTAACTTAGCTGAAATGGTTGATAAAGAAACAAAAACTGTTAACTTTGAAAAACTTAAGCAAACAGTTGAAGTTGGAGTACGAATGCAGGATAACGTAATTGATGCAACTCCATACTTCTTAGAAGCTAATAAAAAACAAGCATTAGGCGAGCGTCGTGTTGGTCTAGGTGTAATGGGATTACACGATATGCTGATCTATTGTGAGACAGAATATGGTTCAGAAGAAGGTAACAAACTAGTTGACGAAGTGTTCGAAACAATCGCAACGACAGCTTACCGTGCATCAATTGAACTGGCAAAAGAAAAAGGAAGCTTCCCATTCTTAGAAGGAAATTCACCGGAGGATGGAAATCGTATCAGAGAAGCTTTAGTTAAAACTGGATACATGGAAAAAATGCCTGAGGATATTAAAGAAGGAATCAAAAAACACGGAATTCGTAACTCACACTTACTAACTGTAGCCCCTACAGGCAGCACAGGAACAATGGTTGGCGTCTCTACAGGTTTAGAACCTTACTTCTCGTTCTCTTACTTCAGAAGTGGACGTTTAGGTAAGTTTATTGAAGTAAAAGCGGATATCGTGCAAGAATATTTAGATAATAATCCAGAAGCAGATCCAAATAACCTACCTAACTGGTTCGTTTCTGCAATAGAGCTTTCAGCAGAAGCACATGCTGATGTACAATGTGTCATCCAACGCTGGATTGACAGCTCAATCAGTAAAACTGTTAACGCACCAAAAGGCTACAGTGTTTCTCAAGTAGAAGCTATATACGAACGCCTCTACAAAGGTGGAGCAAAAGGTGGAACAGTCTACGTTGACGGAAGCCGTGACTCTCAAGTTCTTACATTAAAAGCGGAAGAGAACACTTTTGATGATACAGATACAGAAGTTACAACAGAAGAAAAGCCGAAAAATCGAGTCGTTCTGATGGATACGATTATGGATTTACGCCAAACTGACGTTACAATCGGTTCAGAAGTAGGCGACACATGTCCAGTATGTCGACAAGGTACAGTCGAAGATCTTGGTGGATGTAACACATGTACAAACTGTAATGCACAGCTTAAATGTGGATTGTAATGAAACGCTAAAGAGGGAATCTTAATCGGATTCCTTCTTTTTTTATCTACAAAAATAATCCTACGTACTAAATCCCAAGCTACCCGATTAAAAATGTATAAAGGCATTGATTTAATGGGAGGGGTTCTATGTTAATCGATGGCGTTTTTTCGGGTGGTGGAATAAAAGGATTTGCGTTAATTGGTGCATACCAAGCAATCGAGGAAAAGGGATTTGCCTTTGCAAGAATGGCCGGAACTAGTGCAGGTTCCTTAATTGCCTCTTTAATAGCCGCGGGATATACAAGTAATGAGATTATCGACCTTATGGAGGAGCTAAACCTTAGTGATTTTTTAGACCAACGAAAAGCCCTTTTACCTACTCCTTTAGCTAAATGGCTTCTTTTATATTGGCGGCTAGGTTTATATAAAGGCGATATGCTAGAGAAATGGATTTATCAAAAGCTCCGCGCGAAGGGTGTAGTAACCTTTCAAAACCTCCCTGAAGGTCGGTTAAGGATCATTGCTTCCGACTTAACGAATGGAAGAATCATCGTGTTGCCTGATGATTTAGAACGTTATGGAATTCATCCTGCATCCTTTTCTGTTGCAAAAGCTGTTCGGATGAGCTGTAGCCTCCCTTATTTTTTTGAGCCTGTCCGTTTAAAAGACTATCAAGGTAATACAATCGTAGTGGATGGCGGGGTATTATCGAACTTTCCAATCTGGATTTTTGATGAGGAAAAAAAACTAAAGTTACGCCCTGTCCTTGGAATCAAGCTTAGTGGGAACAGCCAGCAGCAAAAACAAAATAAAATTAATAATGCCATCGATATGTTTAATGCCCTCTTCGAAACGATGAAAAATGCCCATGATGCGCGTTATATCTCGCGTCGACATGAAAAAAATATCATTTTTATACCGATTGAAAGTGGTTTGACCACAGAGTTTGGTGTTACGGATGAAAAAAAACATGAGCTCATTCAGGTTGGTAAAAAGCGTGCAGAAGCCTTTTTACGAACATGGGGTTTTTAGCATATGTGAAAAGGGGAATCGAAGCAATCAAAAAAACTTTATTCAGCCTTATGCTGAATAAAGTTAGAACAATGCTCGATTCTTCTTTTTCCCCTTTTTTCCTTCAATAACGGTTAGATGTGTCGTATTCGTTTTTCGCTTTTTATGAATTGGCGATACAGTCGATCGTTTTGTCGCACTTGCCGTAGGTTTTTTACTGCCCATTCCCATAGTCTGTGACTTTCTCTGACTTCCTGTTTTAAATCGCTTCCTGGATTGTTTAGCTGCGCGTAAATAAGCGGATTGTTCCTTTCCTCCCATTCGTCGACTAAAAACAAATTTATATAGTAGATAGATGATACCTATGAATAGGAAAATCATGCCTGCTTGCACGAGTAATGAACCCGGACGAGTGAAAAGGGTGTAGACAAATCCAAGTGCACCTAATCCTAGTAAAATCTTGACGACTATATTTGATTTACGACGATTCATGAGATACACCTCCTAAAAAACTATACTTATATTGTATTATAAATCAATGTTGTTGTTGCTCGTATATTTCAATTGAAAATGTATAATTGTAAAAATAATAAGTGCCTCTTAATTATATATATTCTACAAGATAAGCTAATAAACCTCTATCTTAACAACACCATTTTTGACAAATTTTATTTTTATTACATTCAACATTTACTATTGTACCCAGCAATTTCCAATGCTACACATTTTTCCACGAATCTTTTTAAAATAGATAAATTTATTCAGCAAAAGTACACTGATACTATGCGTTATGAGAAACAAATAATATCACACTAAGTCAACCTAGCTGAATAAAGTTAAAGCCTCCGGGTGATGTCACAGATTTTTGTAAGGAAGTTTTTTCGAGCTTAGGATCAAAGACTAAGACCGCCACGTCCTGTGGCAAAGTCTTTATGACCCACCTCGTGGGGCCTATAAAAATCTGGACGCAAATACGCAAAAGCGTATTTGATTAAAGTTCTGGACATACTAGCGAATGGAGGTGTTGACCTGTGGTAGATGCTGAAAAAAAGAATCCAGAACTTGAACAAAACAAAAATGACGGTGAAATGTCTCTAATTGGTAAGGTTGTAGTGATCGGTTTGTTCGGGGGCATTTTTTGGAGTATGCTGTCCTATTTTACGTATGTTTTTCATTTTACAGAACTGAGCCCTAATCTTATCCTTAAGCCGTGGATCCTCGGTGATTGGAAAAATCGCGTGTTAGGTCAGTTTATTGGAATTTTTGTAATTGGTATTTTATCAATAGGAGTCGCATTTTTATATTATGCTTTTCTAAAAAAGTTTCAGTCCATTTGGGTGGGTGCCGGGTTTGGCATCGTTTTATGGCTGATTGTTTTTTATGTGTTTAATCCGATTTTTCCGGATATTAAAACCGTTGCCGAACTAAAACGGAATACAGTTATTACTACAATATGCTTTTATATTCTATATGGTGTCTTTATAGGTTACTCGATTTCATTTGAGCAGAATGAAATGAAGGGTGAAAGGCAAGCCGCTGCTACAAATGAGTAGGTAAATTAGGGGAAATTATGATAGAATGTTCTTGTTCGAACATTCTATTTTTAAGGGAGTTTACATATCGCAAAAATACTCCTTAGGAGTTTCGATACACATTAGTCATAGTCTTGTGGACAATTGGGCAAATTGTCGCAGGTGGCTACGGCTACAAACTTGCTCTGACTTGCAATAATAGGGCACTTAGGGGGAAAGCTAGATGAGTAAAATAGAAAAATTACGTAAAAGTTTTTCTGACTTTGGAATTGATGGTTTATTAGTTACTAATAGCTATAACAGACGTTACATAACAAATTTCACCGGTACTGCTGGTGTTGCCCTCATTTCTGAAAGTTCGGCAGTTTTTATTACGGATTTTCGCTATGTGGAACAAGCAAATGAACAGGTGAAGGAATTTGACATTGTGCAACATTCTGGACCGATCATTGAAGAGGTTGCAAAACAAGCTGAGAAAATGGGAATTAAAAAGCTTGGATTTGAGCAAGAGGACCTTACTTATGCTACTTATACAGCATATGACAAAGAAGTGAACGCTGAACTTGTTCCCGTTTCAGGCGCAATTGAAAAGTTACGCTTGATTAAGACAGAGTCAGAGATTAAGATATTAAAGGAAGCAGCGGAGATAGCTGACGCCGCCTTTACACATATCTTAGATGTGATTCGTCCTGGTATTACCGAAATAGAAGTTTCAACTGAGTTAGAATTCTTTATGCGAAAACAAGGAGCTACTTCATCTTCATTCGATACAATTGTTGCATCAGGTCATCGTTCTGCCTTACCGCACGGGGTTGCAAGTGACAAAGTGATTGAAAAAGGTGATTTTGTAACTCTGGATTATGGAGCATATTATAAAGGATATTGTTCCGACATCACACGTACAGTTGCTGTTGGTACACCTAGTGATGAACTAAAAAACATTTATGATGTTGTTTTAGAGACTCAACTTCGTGGTATGGCGGGGATCAAGGCTGGCATCACAGGTAAGGAAGCTGATGCTCTAACTCGTGATTATATTTCGGAAAAAGGCTATGGAGAATATTTTGGTCATTCTACCGGTCACGGGCTTGGTATGGAGGTTCACGAACAGCCATCCTTATCATTCCGATCTGATAATGTACTTGAACCAGGAATGATCGTAACCTGTGAACCAGGAATTTACATAGCAGGATTAGGTGGCGTGAGAATTGAAGATGATGTAGTTGTCAGAAACGATGGCAACGAATCGCTCACATTCTCGAAGAAAGAACTAATTATTCTATAGACAAATGTTTGTCGCAATTGAATTAGGAGGAAACAATATATGATTTCAGTTAACGATTTTCGTACAGGTTTGACAATTGAAGTAGACGGCGGAATATGGAGAGTAATGGATTTCCAACACGTGAAGCCAGGTAAAGGTGCTGCATTCGTACGTTCAAAACTTCGTAACCTTCGTACAGGTAACGTGCAAGAAAAAACATTCCGTGCCGGTGAAAAAGTGGCAAAAGCTCAAATCGAAAACCGCAGAATGCAATATTTGTATGCAAACGGTGATTCACATGTATTCATGGACAATGAATCTTATGAGCAAATCGAGCTACCAGCATCAGTAATTGAGTATGAGTTAAAGTTCTTAAAAGAAAATATGGAAGTTCACATCATGATGTTCCAAACTGAAACTCTTGGAGTTGAACTACCAAATACAGTTGAGCTAAAAGTAGTTGAAACAGAGCCTGGTATCAAAGGTGATACAGCTTCTGGTGGTTCAAAACCAGCAACTCTTGAAACAGGTTTAATTGTACAAGTTCCTTTTTTTATTAATGAAGGTGATGTGTTAATCATTAACACAGATGAAGGATCTTACATATCACGTGCATAAGAAAATGTTAAGGACTCACCGATTGAGGTGGGTTCTTTTTTTTGTAAAAAGGGTATAGGGATACAACACGAAGCTCCTAGTGGTATATCGGGCACCAGAAAATCGCAAGCCGGTATACCGCAACCGTTCCTAGCGGTATATCCCCGTCCACAAAACCGTAAACGATATACGCAACCGTCCCTATCGGTATATCACCCATCCCAAAATCCCAAGCAGGTATACCGCAACTGCTCCTAGCGATATATCCCCGCCCACAAAACCGACCTGTATACCGCAACCGTTCCTAGCGGTATATCCCCGTCCACAAAACCGAAAACGATATACNNCCGGTATACCGCAACCGTCCCTATCGGTATATCACCCACCCCAAAATACCATTAAACACCGCCAACCAACCAATCCACAAAATTTCCTCTTCTGAAAATCATCGAACAAGCATAGGTTGTACAAAAGAAATTATATTGGGTGGGGACTACAATGAAACGAATGTTTTCGATGATTGATTCAACTGTTTTGACAATGGCGGGCCTCAGGATTCTATCTGGGTGCTTAGAGATCACGGCGGCCGTTTTAATGCTGGTTTTTAATGATGTAAAAAAAGCGCTAGTCGTAAATGCGCTACTTGCGATTGTCGGCCCGCTTATTTTAATTGCGACGATGTCAATCGGTCTAATTGGATTGGCAGATCAACTATCCTATTCAAAGCTTATATTCATAGGGCTCGGGGTTGCATTTATTTTGTATGGAATCTTCCGGTAGATATCAGATGAGTTGGCATAATGTGTCCAAGCTAGCATACATTGAATTATGAAGGATAATATGAGGGGTTGTTCAAAAAGTCCG
>NZ_JBALOX010000116.1:12389-18170 GCF_036965165.1 Bacillus sp. JJ1521
GCCACAGGACGTGGCGTTTTCACCGACGTGGTCCTTTTCGTCCTCCTTTTTGAACACTGCCATTTAGGAGTTTACTAAATGAAAGAAATAGTCGAGGTTTTACCAAAATCAATCGCAAATCTAATAGCCAAGTATCCTCCAGAACGAACAGACAAAATGGAAGAAATCCGTATTAGGGTCTCAAGACCTCTTGAAATTATCGAGAATGGAATCCCGATATTCCATAGTTATATCGTGACAAGTGAAGACGCCATTCAGCTTCTCAACAAGTTAGGGCAATACTCGATTTATACACTTGAAGAGGAATTGAAGCGGGGATATGTCACAATCCAGGGCGGCCATCGAGTGGGACTAGCTGGTAAGGTGATCACCGAAAATGGAATGGTTAAAGCCATTCGCGATGTAACTTCCTTCAATATTCGGGTTGCCAAACAAAAAATTGGTGTTGCTGCACCGCTTGCACCATACCTTTATGATACGTATTGGAAAAACACCATCATCATAGGTCCGCCGCAAACAGGTAAAACAACTTTACTAAGGGATCTTGCACGTATGATCAGTTCTGGAATTGAAACCAGACGCATTCCCGCAATGAAGGTTGGAATCGTGGATGAGCGTTCCGAGATTGCCGGGTGTGTAAAAGGTGTTCCACAGGCATCCCTAGGACCAAGGGTTGATGTCCTAGATGCTTGTCCGAAGGCAGAGGGCATGATGATGATGATTCGATCGATGAGCCCAGATGTATTAATAGTCGACGAGATTGGTAGAGAGGAAGACAGTCAGGCAATTATGGAAGCTGTTAATGCAGGCGTAAGTTTAATTGTCACCGCACATGGTCATCAAATTTCCGATCTTCTGAAGCGCCCTTCTTTAGAAAAAATAATTAAAGCAGGCGTTATCGAAAGATTTGTCGAGCTATCTCGCACAAAAGGTCCAGGTACTATCAAAGCGATTCTTGGTCCATCTGGAAAGCAACTTTTACCAAAAGCGAGCGTGACCTAAATGATAAAAATAATTGGAGCAATTTTAATATTACTTGCAACAACATGGACTGGATTTGAGGCGGCCCGCAGATTAAGTGAGAGACCGCGCCAGTTGAGAATGCTTAAAACAGCTTTGCAATCACTAGAAGCGGAGATTATGTATGGACATGTTCCATTAATTGATGTCGCTACCCATCTTTCAAGACAAATTCCGAAGCCGGTTTCTTATTTTTTCGAAGGATTTGCAGAACGGCTTCAAACTGGCGAGGTCAGTGTAAAGGTTGCTTGGGATGAAAGTCTGAAAGAGGTGTCCAAATTGACCGCTTTTCATCAAGGAGAAATTGAAATTCTTCAGCAGTTTGGCGAGACGCTTGGGCAGCATGACAGAACATCACAGCAAAAGCATATTTTACTTGCTATTACCCACCTTGAACGAGAAGAAAGCGAAGCAAAAGATAGGCAATTGCGTTATGAAAAAATGGTGAAAAGCCTGGGCTTTTTGTCAGGATTATTAGTAGTCATTTTATTGATTTAGGGGGAGAAGAAGCGCATGGGAGTGGATGTAAATATTATTTTTCAAATAGCCGGTGTAGGAATTGTGGTTGCCTTTCTCCATACAATCCTAGATCAGATGGGTAAGAAGGAATATGCCCAGTGGGTTACTCTATTGGGATTCATCTATATCCTGTTTATGGTCGCAACAATCGTAGAGGACCTCTTTAAAAAGATTAAAGCCGTATTCCTTTTTCAGGGGTAAGGAGGGGATGAGCGATTGAGATTATACAAATCGTTGGATTAGGTCTAATCGGGACCTTTCTGGCACTCATTGTAAAAGAACAAAAACCAACCTTTGCCTTTATGCTTGTCGTGTTTATTGGCTGTGTGATTTTTCTCTTTTTAGTTGGAGAAATCTCGGATATCATTCGGATGCTTGAGAAGGTTGCGATTAATGCAAATGTGAACACTGTTTATGTGGAAACCATTCTGAAGATCATCGGAATTGCCTACATCGCTGAATTTGGAGCACAGATTACAAAGGATGCAGGTCAAGGATCAATTGCCTCAAAGATTGAACTCGGAGGAAAAATTTTAATTTTAGCAATGGCGATACCAATTCTAACAGTTTTAATCGAAACAATCATTGGACTTATTCCTAGTTAAATCTATTGAAATGAACGTTTCAAGGGGGTGGTTGGTGTGACCGGTAGTAGAGTCTTTTCTTTTCTAGTTTTATTGCTTTTCTTTTTTTCTTTACCTCAATTTGTACAAGCCTCACCCTCACAGCAGGAAATCATCGACAATCAAATTCAAAACCAGGTTGAGGAACAGTTAGAAACCCTCGGCATCGACGAAATAAAACAATTTTGGGACGAAATCGTAACGGAATATGGCGGATATTTACCCGAAAGTCAAAAGGGGAGTTTACTAGAGTTTATTCGAGGTGAGAAGGAGCTCTCATTGAAGGAGTGGCTGCTTGGACTCGTCAAATTCGTGTTCCATGAGTTAATAGCTAATGGAAAGCTTCTTAGCACATTAATCATGCTTACGATTTTTAGCATGTTTTTACAAACACTTCAAAATTCATTTGAGAAAAGTACTGTCAGCAAGGTTGCTTATTCGATTGTCTACATGGTATTAATCATCATCGCGTTAAATAGCTTTCGAGTTGCGATCATGTACACCGAGGAAGCCATCCAGTCGATGATTAATTTTATCTTAGCACTTGTGCCTATATTGCTAGCGTTGGTGGCATCATCAGGTGGAATTGCATCAGCGGCATTTTTCCACCCACTGATCTTATTTTTAATGAATACAAGCGGACTTCTTATTTCATATATCGTTTTACCACTGTTATTCATGGCAGCATTACTGAGCATTGTGAGTACTTTAAGTGAACAGCATAAGGTGACACAGCTTGCCCAGTTATTAAGGAATGTGAGTATCGGAATAATTGGTGTCTTCTTAACCATTTTTCTTGGCGTTATATCCGTGCAGGGCACCACGACAGCGGTTGCAGATGGAATAACGATTCGGACGGCTAAGTTTATTACTGGTAATTTTATACCTGTCATTGGTCGAATGTTCACTGATGCCACTGATACCGTTATAAGTGCTTCGGTTCTTTTAAAAAATACAGTTGGGATCTTCGGAGTGGTTATTCTTCTGTTAATTGCTGCGTTCCCAGCGATTAAAGTGCTTTCCTTAGCCATCATTTATAAACTGGCAGCGGCCCTTTTACAACCACTTGGAGGGGGACCTGTCATTAAATGTTTAGATATTATCAGTAAAAGCGTTATTTATATTTTTGCAGCATTAGCAATCGTGTCACTGATGTTTTTTCTGAGTATCACGGTCATTGTTGCAGCCGGAAACCTGACATTGATGGTTAGATGAAATGCGCAAGCGCCTTGAATAGCCCCGACAAGCACAAGATGAGCTGGCTAGAAGGTTGTACTTTGACCTTCTCGACAGATTAGCTTGTGACCTCGAGGGGCTAGGCGCTGGAGCTGGACATTAAAAAACGTCTAGGAGGTGAGGACACTGAGCTTTATTGCTGAATGGATAACGAATATTATTTTGTTTATTTTGCTTGCCACGATTGTGGACATGTTATTGCCCAGTTCGAGTATGCAAAAATACGTGAAAATGGTAACAGGGTTGTTATTAATCTTAATCATCTTAACTCCGTTGTTCTCCCTTTTTAAATCAGATTTGGATCAAGCCTTGTTAAATATGAATCTAAAACCAGTTCAAACAGAAAAAAATCTAGAAAATTTAATAGATTTGAAGAAAAAAGAAATACAAGCCTCACAACGTGCATATGCTTTAGAAACAGTGCAAGTCCAAATACGAAACGATATTGAAGAGGAGTTGGTAAAGAAACAATCAAATCTAATAGTTCAAGATGTAAAAATACACCTATCTAGTGAAGCCTATAAAAATGAAGCTGTTACTTATGATGACATTCAATCAATTGAGGTGTTGTTATCAGACAAGACAGCTCAACCTAATGATGTACCAGTAATCAAAACAGTTGAGATCGATACCTCCAAACAGATTGAACCAGTGCACAAAGAAGTGGATCAGACCAACATTAAAGCTATTAGAAAATCAATAGCTTCAACGCTAGAAATTGACTCAGAAAAAATCGTAGTCACTGTGGAAGGGGGGAAAGAGTCGTAGATGGAAAAGAACAAAGGAATTTTAAACACAATCAAAGGGTTGTTTTCCGGGTCTAAGGATGAACCACCAGATAAAAAAGGAAACAAAAAAAACCAATATTTCCTACTTTTATTGGGAGTTGGAATAGTCTTTATGTTAATTAGTAATCTATTTCCAGGTAACAAACCCTCACCTTCTGTTATGACAGCATCTTCATCAGAAGTAAGTGCAAAGGATGAGCCAGCATTTGGTAATAAGAAGGATGAGCTGACAATGGCAATTTCAGAATATGAGGATCGTTATGAAAACGAGCTCAAGGAGGCACTTGAAGCCATTGCTGGAGTAGAAGATGTGATTGTATCGGTTAGTGTAGATGCTACTGAAACAAAAATACTTGAAAAAAACACCGTAACCCAAAGCCAAATCACTAATGAGGAGGATAGGGATGGTGGAAAACGACAAGTAGAGGATATAACAACCGATGAGCAAGTTGTCATCATCCGCAGTGGTGATTCAGAAACACCACTCATTCTAAAAATTGAAAAGCCAGAAATTCGAAGTGTTCTAATTGTTGCTAAGGGTGTTGAGAACGCGAAAATCAAACAAATGGTAATAGAGGCAGTTACAAAAGGATTTGATGTTCCAAATCATAAAGTTGCAGTTGTACCAAGGAAAACGAAGGGGGATTCATAAAATGTTATTGAAAAAACAAACGGTATGGTTATTAACAATGTTAAGTCTAGTTGTGGTGTTGTCAGTCTATTATATTACAACGCCTGAAAACAAAAATAATAATGTGGCAATGGAACAGGAAGAACAAAAGGACCAAAAGGGCAATGAAAAAGAAAATATGGAAACATCGACTGAAACTAAAGACGGTACAAATGTTACCGTACAAGAAGATGAAGATGGGAATGTCATTTCTTCTATTTCCAGTGATGATTTATTTACTGAATTACGTCTTGAAATTGACGAGCATCGCAGTAAATTAAGAAGCACGCTAGAAGCACAGACAGCCTCATCAGAACTTACTGCAGATCAAAAAAATAAAGCATTTGATGATCTGAAAAAGCTTGATGATATTCAAACAAAAGAGAAAATTATTGAAACGATGATAAAAAGCAATGACTATGAAGATGCTCTTGTTCGTGTAGAGGGTGACAAAATTAAAATTACTGTTAAATCAAAGGACAGCTCCAAGAAACAAGCTAATGAAATTCTACGCCTTGTTCGCAGTGAGTTAGGTGAACTTCAAAATGTTGCCGTTGAATTTGAATTATCGGCTAAAAAAGATAAATAATGATATCGAAAGCACGGTAAAAATGCCGTGCTTTTTTTGTTTTTTAATAAAAATATGAAATTAAGGGAAGGTTTTGATATGATTTAATCACTGTTGGGGACGTTTTCAATAAAAAATCTTCGCAAAATATTGAAATGAACCTTTTAAGTATCGTATCATAGTTAGTATGTGGTACTAATACTAGCAATAAATTTTGAGTTAATCACAAGGAGTGTAACAAATGTTAAAAATCCAAGAGCTACGTGAGCTTATTAAGTTAGTTAATGATTCAAATATTGATGAGTTTTCATATGAAGGTGAAGGCTCAAAAATTAAAATGAAAAAAAATAAAGAAAC
>NZ_JBALOX010000116.1:18193-18515 GCF_036965165.1 Bacillus sp. JJ1521
GAAAGCAAGGTACAAGCAGCACAGCCTGTTGCTCCAGTTGTTACTGAGGTAGCCGTGCCTGCTGCGCAACCTGCTCAACCGCAGGCAAAGCCAGCAGAACCTGTTGCAGCTGCACCAACGGTAGATGAAAACTTACATAAAATTGTGTCACCGATGGTTGGTACTTTCTATTCATCTCCATCACCAGATGCAGATGTCTATGTTCAGAAAGGTGATAAAGTAAAAGAAGATTCAGTGGTTTGTATCGTGGAAGCCATGAAGCTATTTAATGAAATCGAAGCAGAAGTGAATGGTGAAATCGTTGAAATATTAGTTGAAAATG
>NZ_JBALOX010000117.1:0-6772 GCF_036965165.1 Bacillus sp. JJ1521
TTGGCCTCCACCAATACATAATGCAGTTGCACCGTATTTTTTATTCCTTCTCTGAAGCTCGTAAATGAGCGATAAGCTGATTCTTGCACCACTTGCTCCAAGTGGATGACCTAACGCAACAGCACCGCCATTGACATTCCCAATGCTCGGGTCAAAGCCTAATTCCTTTTGGCAAGCAAGATATTGAGCAGCAAAAGCTTCATTAATTTCGATTAAATCTAAATCCTCTACCTTCATATTGGCACGCTCTAATGCCTGTCGAATGGCTGGAGCAGGTCCGATACCCATGTACTTTGGATCAACACCAACAATTCCCCATGAAACCAATCTTGCCAACGGTTGTAAATTTCTCTTTTGCGCATACTCACTAGAAGTAACTACCATCGTTGCTGCACCGTCATTTATACCACTGGCATTTCCAGCCGTAACCACGCCGTTCTCTTTAAATCTCGCTGGTAATTTATTTAAAACATCAACAGGTGTATCACGTGGATGTTCATCCTGATTGATTACCTTTTCACCTTTTCTTACCTTCACAGGTACCGGTACAATTTCCTTTGCAAAAATACCATTTTCTTCTGCTGCTAATGCACGCTTATGACTTTGTGAGGCAAATTCATCGATTTGTTCTCTTGAAATCTCATATTTTTCTGCAAGGTTTTCCGCTGTAATGGCCATTGAGCATTTCCCATATGGGTCATAGAGAGCTTCCCACAAGTAATCCTCCATTGGTGCTTTTCCGAGCGGTAAGCCCCATCTAGCCCCACGAACAACATGTGGCACCTGGCTCATATTTTCTGAACCGCCCGCAATGCTAACATTGGATTCTCCTAGTTTAATAGATTGTGCAGCGTTTACAATGGCTTGTAAACCTGAGCCACAAAGTCGATTGACCGTTAATCCAGGCACATGCTCAGGAACTCCTGATTTTAAGCAAACATGTCTTGCCATATAAATGGCGTCAGTACTGGATTGAATAACATTACCGATTACTACCTGATCCACTTCTTCTGGCTGGATTGATGACCTGCGCATTGCTTCCTTCGTTGTATGTACAGCAAGGTCAATCGCAGAAACATCACGAAATGATCCACCGAATTCTGTAAAAGCAGTACGTGCACCATCAATGACTACAATTTCATTACTCAATATACTTCACCTTACCTTCCAACAAATTGTGGTTTTCTCTTTTCTACAAAAGACTCCATTCCTTCATCCTGATCTTCGCTTGCAAAAGTATTCCCAAAACAAGCAGTCTCAAGATCAAAGGCAGCCTGTAAATCAAAATCTCAATGTACCATTTCCTCTGTTCCATTATTCATACAGAACAATTAGTTATGTACTTTTTCAGGCTGACTTTGCAACGTTTTTGTACAAGGATAGTCATAACTTTATAAGGAAATCGTTCCAATTAATAGCCCTGTAACAATATATATAACCATAATCATTATAGACCGCTTTGCAACAAATTTCTGTAATTCTCCTAAACCAACACCTGTCATCCCAATCAATAAGTATAAGGATGCGACGAGTGGTCCAACAATCGCAAATGGCGTTCCAAATAGAGAAGCAATTCCCATTTCTAAATTACTGATTCCATAAGAAGAGGCCGTTTCTGCAAGTATGGGCAGAATACCGAAGAGAAAACCGTCTGGACCTAGGAAGAACATACCTGGTGCACTTATAATGGCTGTAATGATTGGGAAGTGTGCACCAAACTCTGGTGGAATGATGGATACTAACCCTTGCGCCATTTCTTCAGACATTTTTGTTCCTCTTAGAATACCAGTAAAGATCCCCGCTGCGAATACCATACTTGCGACAGCAAATGCATTGGGAGCATGGAATGAAATACGTTTTTGTTGATCTGGTAAGGCTGGATAATTAATGACCAATGCTACTGCTGTACCTATCATAAATAAAACAGGCGTAGGTACCCAATCCCCAAAGATGGCAACCATAATAACAGCCGTCAAGAGAAGATTGATCCATAATAATTTCGGACGCTTTAAATCTTCCTCTATTATATCTGTGCCTTCTATTGTAGAAGCCATTTCGTCCTGGACGTCGGGGTTTATATGGAAATGACTTACCCCAAGTCTAGCTCGTTCTCGCTTACCAATCATATAAGCTACAAAAACAACGTAAACTAAAGCAATTATCATTCCTGGTAACAATGCAATGTACAACTCAGTAATATCTATGTGTAATGCACTAGCTACTCGCCCTGCAGGTCCACCCCAGGGGACCAATGTAGTAATACCAATTTGCATGATTGTTAATGCTGCTAGTATAAGTGGATTAATTCCTAATTTTTTATATAAGGGAAGGAACGGTGTAACACAAATCATGATTGTTGTGGCTCCATCGCCGTCAAATCCGACAATCCCAGGTAAAATGGCTGAGGCCACAATTACTTTCAAGGGATCACCCTTAACTACACTTAATAGTTTGTTAATTAAAGGATCAAACAAACCTGTATCTAACATAATTCCGAAATACATAATAGCGAACAATAGTAATATAGCGGTAGGTGTTATCTTAGTAATACCCTCTATCATTAATGGACCCAAATCAAGACCAAATCCTCCGATTAACCCAAAAATAACGGGTACGATGATTAACGCGGTGAAAGGTGATAAACGTTTCGTTAAAATAAGAACCATAAAAGTAATAACCATTAAATAACCTAACAAAGCCAACATATATTGACCTCCCCTTATTAAAATAGATAACGCTTACAAAGGTGGATGAAATCTTGTTGTCAATTAGATTGTTATAGAATCTGGTATACTCATTATGCGAATAGTGTTAACTATCTTTTCACCGCCCCTTTAGTTTATTAGAATTCTAGGATGAACAATCTATATACATCTCTAAGAATACTTACTTAACTAAATTAATTTGAGTATTACCTGTTTTAACAACTTGGTCCCTTGTTAAATTTTTTATCGCATTATTACTGTAGCCCATTTCTTTCAGAACTTCCTCGGAATGCTCTCCAAGCGTACTGATAATAGGCTGGAGCTGTACTTTAGATCTTGAATATTGAACTGGTGTTTGAATTAGAGGGAATTTACCTAATTCTGGGTGCTCAACATCGACTATAATATTGTGATCTTTTATCAAATCACTGTTAATTAGCTCATGTATTCCCCAAATCGGACCATATAGAATGTTCTTTCCCTCAAATAAGTTGCACCAGTCTTCCGTTGTATTTGTCATAAATACTTCATTTAATAAGGAAGTTAATTCTTCACGATACTTCACACGTTGTGAATTTGTACTGTATTTTTCAATCATAATCAAATCTTCACGACCAATTGCTGTACAGAACGACTTCCATGATTCGTCAGTTTGGGCTCCAGCTATTATCCACCCGTCTTTAGTCGGAAATGCTTGGTATGGGAAAACCTGTGAGTGTTGATTTCCCATCGGCTTCGGATTCTCTCCAGTAGCCAAATACTGACCGTAACGTGTAGTAAGATTCAATACCATCATATCGATTAAATTCAATTCAACTTTTTGCCCTTTTCCACTTTTTTCCCGCTCATATAAGGCTGAAGAAATAGATCCGAAGGCCATAAATGCTGTTGTATTATCTGCAATTGGAATCCCAGGAAGGATTGGAGGAGAATTTTCTTCTTGGCCAGTCATGCTCATCACGGCTCCCATTCCTTGGATCACTGGGTCCATCCCTGGCCTATTTTTATACCCAGGGGTGTTACCAAATGCTGAAATACTACAATAAATAATTCTAGGATTAATGGCTTTAATCTCTTCATATCCAAGCCCGAGTTTTTCCATTACACCGGGTCGGAAATTCTCAATTAAGACATCCGCATCCCTTAATAAATCCAAAGCAATTTCTCTTCCACTTTCTTTTTTCAAATCTAATGAGATATTTCTTTTTCCATGATTATAGGCAATATATAGATGTTGACTATTATCACTACCTGCCGAGCGAACCTGGTCACCTTTTAAGGATTCTACCTTGATCACGTCCGCACCAAAATCAGAAAGAATATTCCCGCAATACGGAGCCGATAACCAATGAGTGAACTCAATCACTTTTATACCTGTAAGAGGTCCTGTATGCTGCATCTTCATCTTCCTTTCCGGGTTAGTATTTTAATAATTTAATTTTAATGATGTGCTATAAAGCAATAACGTTTTTTTTCCTTTTGTATAAATTAAGGAGAATGAATGGTACCTAAATTATCTTCCTTGTATTTCAATGGAACTTGGCAAGTCAATTTTCATACGTAGTAAGGCTGAACCCAATGTTTTTCCAAGGTTATCGATTCGTAATGATGAAGCTGCCCCGCCACCTAATGCACCTTGAAGATGGAATTTCAAGGCTAACACATTTGGTACTTCATACCGGGTAACCTTTCCGTTAACCATATCTCCAAAAAAATGTTTAATATGTTCTTCTGACAGCTTATCTTTTAAAAAATCATAGATTTGTTCACTCGGTGCAAAAACAGTAATATCGGAATCATTTCCTTTGTCCCCACAGCGTACTTGAACAAAGTCTTTTAAACGAACTTCCATTTTAAAACACCTCTACTTTAATTTTTGGATCCACCATTGACTTTGGTAGCAAAATTGGACAAATTCCCATTAACTCTCTTGCCTNNCACCCATTAAAGTTGAAAATGGGGGTCCGCTTAAACCTAACGGTGGTACCAATCTCCCTATTCTATTGGCGTGCTCCTTCGACATCGTGTGAATGGCCACCCTTAGAAACACTTCATTCAGATCTGGATCAGGTTCTGATAGTTGACCATGTAATGAGTTATATCCCATATAAGAAATATGAATATCCTCATAGTCGATTTGTTCCCGTTTCATATGGGCAACAAGTATTTCAGATGCGTATTTCGCCTTCTCTAATGCATCTGGCCAGCTATATCCTAAAAGCGCCTCTCCCATGTACCCATTGCTATAGCCGATTAAAGCCTTATAGAATTCAGTTGAGGGCTTTCCAGTCGTGCCGAAAACACGCACTTGATCTTCTCCAATATCTTCTAGACGAGTATCTGCAATATTCACTACCACATCTGGTAAAATATAATTATATGGATCATGTACTTCGTAAAGCAGTTGTTCCTTTAACGTGTTTTTACAAACACGTCCACCAGTATCAGGGGTTTTGCTCATAATCGCCTCCCCATTTTCATACACATCTGCAATTGGATAGCCTACATTCATTAAATCAATATTCCGCCAATCCCCACTAAAATTTCCCCCAACTGCCTGGCCGGAGCATTCCATTAAATGACCGATTGTCATAGCACTGGCTAATTTATCCCATGAATAGGTAGACCAACCAAATTCATAAATGATGGGTGCCGCAAATTGCGCAGCATCGGTTGTTCGACCAGAAATAACGATATCTGCTCCTTGCTTTAGTGCTTCTACCAATGGTCTTGCTCCTATGTAAGCGTTAGCAAAAGTGATCTCATGTTTGTTAGGATCGAACTTTTGGTCATTTTGCATATTTACTAGTAAATGATTCTTGTTTAATTCCTCTAATGAATCTATTAAGTTATCACCAGTAACCACGCCAACTTTGTAATGTAAACCTAGTTCATCTAAAACTTGTAAAACTGCTTCTTTTGCACCGTACGGATTTACACCACCTGCGTTTGTCATAATCTTTATCCCTTTTTCAACACAAAGAGGTAATAACTCTCTCATAAAGTTTACTAAGTCTTTGGCATAGCCCCAATTGGGATTTTTCTGATAATCCTTTTGTAAAATAGCCATCGTAAGTTCTGCTAGAGCATCAAAACAAAGATAATCAATATTTCCTTTCTTCACCATCTCGATAGCTGGCCAAATTGAATCCCCATAAAACCCAGTAGCTGTTCCTATTCTCACTTTTTTCATCATTTGCCCTCATTTCTAAGATTTTTTACCATTTATCTGCTTAAAAATGTTGATGTAAATGTCTCAATATAATGTGATTTCTTTACTCTGTACTAAAAACTAATGAATTTTCAAGGATTTCTATCATCTTGTTCATTGCTCTGTTTTGATGCTCAGTCATTAAATACTCAGCACGATCCACATCTTTTTCAGAGATTGCATCTAAAATGTCATTATGATCGTCAAAAAAGTCATTGACCTGTTGAGTAGAATAAATAACAAGAGCATAACGAAAAATCAAGGTCCATAAATCTTCAATCACTTTTATTAAATAGGGATTGTTCGATTTTTTATAAATCCCCATATGAAAACGTTTATTTAAGTTGGAAACAGAAAGAAAATCATTTTCTTCAATGGCAAGTATGGATTCATCAATGATGAGTTTTAAATTTTTGATATCTTCATCAGTTATATTTTCAATTGCTTTCCTAATACCCATCGATTCCAGAAATATTTTTAATTCGTAAATATCTTCAAGTTCTTTTTTAGATAAAATGGAAACCGTTGTGCCAATGGAAGGTTTTATCGTTACTAAACCTTCCATTTCAAGCTGATGTAATGCTTCTCTCACTGGATTTTCACTTACATCTAGTTGTTTTGCTATGTTAGAATTAATTATTTGTTCTCCAGGTTTTAATACCCCTAATAAAATTTCCTGTTTTAAAAACTCGTAAACTGCTTGTTTCTTAGTTCGGTATTTTTTCAATTTTGAATCATCCTTTTATGCGATATATTGTCTGACTATTTAAGCAATATATTATCTCATAACTTTTTTGTTGTCAATAATATTCCGAATAATTTTAAATCACAGAAAATATTAATATCTCAACGATAC
>NZ_JBALOX010000118.1:0-22629 GCF_036965165.1 Bacillus sp. JJ1521
GTTAGTGCTGTCCCTACCCCTGCCCAGATTGCATACGCCAACCCGAGTGGCAATGTTTTTAATGTTAAAGATAAAGCATAGAATGCTAGACCGTATCCGATTATGACTCCCACAGAAGGCAGGAATTTTTTGAAGCCATCTGTCGCCTTAAGCATCGAGCTGCCGAACACTTCACTGATAATGGCTAGAATTAAAAGAATGTATGCATTCATGGTGATTCCTCCCTACCATCAAATTTGCTTATTTCATTTTACCTTTTTTATTGTTGTTCGGAAACCATGGGGAAAATTTAGGACCACATTTTTGTCGGACTCATGTTACACTTATTGAATAGTAACCTTGGGATTTATTTAGTGAAGGTGTAAAATGATTGAAGAGAATAACCCATCGGGTGTAATTACATAATTTTTTTACAAGGAGTTTTTGCAATGAAAAAGTTATTACTGTTGACTGGTCTGTTGGTATTGTTAGCTGCCTGTGGAAATACAGATGAGGAGGCTAGTTCACCATCTGAAGAACCAGTTAAGAGCGTTGAAAATGAATCGGATTCTGAAAAAGCGGATCAAAATGACGCAATTGACGTTTCAAAAGAAAGTGATGAGGCAAATGCTACAGATGAAAATGTGGATGCCAATGCTTCGGACACTAACGGCAATGCTACAGCCGAAAATAGCGAACTTAAGAACCAATATTTAAATGAACTCGAAGCGATTGAAAAAGAAATCGAAATCATGCCTGCAGGCGAAACACAAATTGAGATGGAAGAAATTGCGGCAGAAACTTATAAAATCTGGGACGACCAACTAAATAAAATCTGGAAAGAAATAGAGAAACAGCTTCCTGCTGAAAAAATGGATAAATTACGGGAAGAACAACGAAGATGGATTAAATTTAAATATGAAACGGCGAGTAAAGAGGCTGCTAAATACGAAGGTGGCACAATGGAGCCCTTAGTAAAAATAAGCAAGCAAGCAGAAGTCACCAAAGAAAGATGCTATGAACTAGTCGAAAAATATATGTAAAAGGAAAGGGACTTAGTTTGAGATTCTAAGTCCTTTTCCTATTTAATCCATATTAAAAAGTAACTCTTCTTTAATCGTTTTTTCTGCCATAAGCTGGTCTAAGCTTCGGAAGGTATAGCCTTCTTCGCGCAGGTCATCAATTGCCTTTCCAAGTGCTTCTGCATTGTCCCTAGATACGGTATGTAGCAAAAGAATGGCCCCCGGATGAATTTGTCTCATTATATTGTTGTAGGCATACTCCCACCCACGTTGGTTGTTGATGTGCCAGTCGACGAAGGCCAGCGACCAGAATACATTTTGATAGCCAAGGTTATTGGATAAAGCTAATGTTCGTTCACTGAAAATGCCTCGCGGCGGACGAAGATAAGTCACATCCTGTCCCGTCAGCTTTTTTGTTTCCTCTCGAACGGAATCTAATTCTTTTCGAAGCCGCTCATCACTCACCCTTGTTAAATCTGGATGATACCATGAATGATTGCCAACGATATGCCCTTCCTTTGCCATTCGTTTGACCAGATCAGCTTGATCTTTTAAATAGTGCCCGGTGACGAAGAATGTCGCGGGAACTTTTTTCTTTTTTAACACATCAAGTACTTTTTCGGTGTAGCCATTTTCATAGCCGTTATCGAAGGTTAGATAGATGTCTTTTTTAGTTGTATCCCCAATGTAAAATGCGCCATATTTTTTGAGTAGTTGATCATACTCCTCTCCCGCTGAGGCCGGTTCATGATTTTTGCTTTTTTTGAAGCCCCAATGGATGGGCGAGTTTGAATAAGCTGCCGCCGTCTTATGTGCACCAGCCAATGAAAAGGTAACTGTCAAAAGAAGAAGTATGCCAAAAAGCCTTTTCAAAAGAAAAACCTCCTAAAACTCCGTTAGTAGTAGAGTTAGTTTTTACCACATTTAGGGAGTTCATGCAGGGAATCGTTTACCAAAAAGATTTTGTTGGGTGCGGGAATAAAATTTTGTGGTGTTGGATGTGTTTTTCGGGGGCTAAGTTAGCTCTAATTTCGGATATCGACCCAAGTTTTCGTTTTATCGGTCCAAACTCGAAATATATCGACCCAAGTTTTCATTTTTTCAGTCCATATTGGAGATATTTCGACCCGAATTCCAATTATTTCGACCCAAACCCTATTTCGAGCCATATTAATCCGGTTCGCTGGAGATTCTGACCACACAGAAAAACCCGCTACGCATAAACGTAACGGGCCATACTACCAAACATATTTTAAGCGAATACTCGCTCTTTAAATTGTTCTAGTTTTTCTAACGAAGATTTGTCGACATCTTCGTGTAGGCTGTTGCCGTGTGAGTCCATTGTGACAACGGCTGTGAAGCCTTCAACAGATAGATGCCACATTGCTTCTGGAATACCGAACTGCATGAGATCAACGCCATCAACAGACTTGATGCAGTCTGCATAGTATTGTGCAGCGCCACCGATTGCATTTAAGTAAACTCCACCATGCTCCTTCAGTGCAGCAAGTGTCTTCGGCCCCATACCGCCTTTACCGATAACCGCGCGGATACCAAACTTTTTCATGATATCGCCTTGGTATGGCTCCTCACGAATACTTGTTGTTGGGCCAGCAGCTTTCACGTGCCAGTTGCCATCTTCATCCTTAAGCATAACCGGGCCACAGTGGTAGATGATTTGTCCATCTAGATCAACTGGTGCATCATTTTCTGATAGATGCTTGTGAATTGCGTCACGGCCAGTGAACATGCGGCCATTGATTTTAACCACGTCACCTACTTTAAGCTCACGGATTTGTTCTTCAGTGATTGGAGCTTGAAGCACAACTTCACGAGTTTCAGACTTAACTTCAACTTCTTCTTGTTCTTTAGAGAAGTCGATTTCTTCTCCATCCTGGTATAGCCAATCGTTGATGTCACCTGTTTCAGCATCAAGAGTAACACCTAGACGGCGATATGCCCAACAGTTATACGCAACTGAAACGAAGAAGCTTGCAGGGATACGGTGCGCGACGCCGACTTTACAACCAAGAAGAGTTGTTTCGCCGCCGAAGCCCATTGTTCCGATTCCAAGTTTATTTGCATTTTCCATTACGTACTCTTCAAGTTGACGAAGATCTTCGTTTGGATTAACATCTTCAACTGAACGGAAAAGCTGTTCTTTCGCTAACTCGTAGCCAGAAGTACGGTCCCCACCGATTCCAACGCCGATGAATCCAGCACTACAGCCTTGCCCTTGTGCTTGGTACACTGAGTGCATGATACACTTACGGATTCCATCCAAATCACGACCGGCACGACCAAGTCCCTCTAGCTCAGTTGGTAAGCTGTATTGAATGTTTTTATTTTCACATCCGCCACCTTTTAAAATAAGGCGAACATCGATGTAATCTTCTTCCCATTGTTCAAACTTGATCACTGGAACACCTTCACCTAGGTTGTCCCCGCTGTTTTTACCAGTTAATGAATCAACTGAGTTTGGACGTAGCTTCCCGTCCTTTGTTGCTTCCACAATGGCTTCGCGAATTGCTGCTTTGATTTTTAATTGGTTTACCCCAACTGGAGTTTTCACTTTGAAAGTTGGTAGACCTGTATCCTGACAGATTGGTGATACGTTTACGTCTGCCATTGAAATATTATTGGTTATGGTTGAAAGAGACATAGCAGCACGAGTACCCGCACTTTCACTCGCTTTTGCGCGAGCAACCGCTCTACGTACATCCTTTGGAAGTCTTGTTGATGTCTCTACAATTAACTTGTACATACTTTGTTGTAGCTTATCCATCTGTATTCCCCTTTCCCTTATATCCCCGTTTTTATACATGTTCTATAATCACAATTTTCATTATACTCCTAGAAGTTTTTTTCGGAAAGAGATTTGCAAGCGATTTCAGTATTTATATCTTTTTCTTTTATTAAATTCACTCCGATTAACCCAACGATTGAAAAAATCACGGGAATGATGAAGCCAAAATAGTATCCAGATGGAAGATGGTCTAAGACATTTCCAAATATAGCTGGCAACAATACTGCACTTAAAAATCCTCCCGTGTTCGCGAATCCTGAAACCATCCCGGATTCACTTGTCGGAAAGGTTTTGCGAACGACGGCAAAGGTTAAGGAATTTGAGCCGAACGCAAATCCGATGATAAAGAAAAGGGAAATGAGTAAGAATAATGGTGGTCCCTCCCAAAATAATAGAAATGTTGACCAACATAAAACTGTGACAACATGAAAAAATACATAAGGGCGCTTGATTGTGCCTAATCGGCTTGATATCCAACCGATTAAAGGCGCACCAATTAGTGCCCCGATTAAACTAAACATAATGAGCTTACTTGCTCCCAATCGGGTGAGGCCGTGAATATCCATTCCATAGGGAACTGCCCACGATCCAATAAAACCTAAATACCCTCCAACAAGCCCAAAGTGACAAAGAAACAAAGCCCAAGCTTGCCGATTTGAAAAAATTCGATGTAGTAATACCGAAGTTTTTTCACGCTGGACTTCTTTTTTCTCAATCATTGGGTGGTTTGGCTTTTTTACCAGGACAAAATAAAGAAAGATTCCACACAAACATAGTAGAATTCCCCCTGAAAGAAAGGCCCCGCGCCAGCCAAGTAAGACAATCAGTGCTGAAAAAGGAACGGTTGCCATGAGGAATCCTAGGCTCCCAGTCATCCCCGCAACACCGATGAGCCGTGTAAATTCTTTTTCATTAAACCACTTACTTAAAATGAGGACTAAATTAACCCAAATGGTCGCATCCCCTATTCCCGTAAGGATTCTTGCAAAAAAGAGAATGAATTCATGGGTGCCAAGGCTATAAATAATGGTTCCGACGCCTGTCAGGAGGGCTCCCGCAATTAGGAAAAAATTAGGCCCGTACCGATCCGACAAGATTCCCATTGGCATTTGTAGACCTGTGTATACAAAAAATTGGATGCTTGTTAATAGCCCGATTGTTGTTGCAGTGACTTGAAAGTCCGTCATCAGTTGGTCTGTAATCAAGCCGGGTGCGGTACGTTGACTTGACATGATCACATATGTAAACAAAACGGAGGCAAAAATTACCCACCTAAATTTACTCGTTTGTATGCCCATTGATATCCACCCCCGTACTATATATATGGGTTTTTGTATCGGTAGTGCTCATACACATGCGAAAAAATCAATCATTACAATTTTGGATTTGTACATGTATAATCAAAAAATGGGAGTTGAGATCAATGAATAAAAAAGACATCGCAAACATCCGCAAGCAATTTAAGTTAAATAATCAATACTTAAATATCAAAGAAATTTTCAATGTGTATGTAAAAAAAGAATCCAATGAGATTTATCACCATATTTGTCAGCCATTCGAGCTGTTGGAGCAAGAAGCTCAGGAATTGTTTCTAGATAACTTTAAAAAGACACTGGCTGGGCAGCTTGATACGAAGCTGTTTGAGTTGAAGTTTCAGCATGGTGGAGAAAATAGTACACGAGATATTCTGTATGATGGGCTGCAAATGGAAGATACCGAAGAGTGGATCGAGCACATGCTGCAAATCGTAGAGAAAATGTATGCTTCAAAAGTTTATGAGTTTGATACTGTGGTTACATTCCTCCGTGCCGAGTATCGAAAGCCGACTCGAAAACGTGATGCTGAGTCTGAACTAGGTGGCTCTGATGAGGTTTATTATAGCCCACTCATTATTTGCACTTTAAATAAAATTGACCAACCGAAAAAAACATTGATTTTTGATTATATAGAAAGAACATTCAAACCGAATACTTTGCTAGACCCGGTTATTAATTTAACCGCTCCGTTAACGGGTTTTCTTTTTCCAGCGTTTACTGACAATGCAGCAGATGTGAATCATATCCTTTACGCTGCCGGCAAGGCGAACGAGCCTAGTTACTCTTTCATTGCCGATGTGCTGAATTGTGAAGATATCATGACGGCGGAAGATGATAAGATCGGCTTCGAGATGATCTTGAAAAATGTGATTGGGGATAAGGTGGAGTCCGAGGTTATTTCGAACGTCTATGAGGAAATAGACCGCTTCGTTCAGGAAAAAGAAGAAGAGGAAGAAAGCGAACCACCAATGATCAACTATCAGGATGTCGAGCGCATCTTGACGGTGAGCGGCGTTGAAAATGTGGACACAGCAAAAGTGGAGCATGCTTTTAAAAACGTCATCGATGACGAACACCATGAATTCAAAGCAGCCAACCTCGTTCCAAAACAAATCAAAATCAACACAAAGGTTGCGAACCTCAAATTGAGTCCAAAAGAACTAAAGTACGTCAAATACATCATGTACCAAGGCAAGCGCTGCTTGTTACTGGAGATTGATGAGGACGTCATTGTTGAGGGATTGACACTGGAGACGAAGAATCCAGGAGACCACGGGGACGGTTCTACTGGTTCCTTTTAAAGCAAAAACAGTGGATTTCGTTTTGAAATCCACTGTTTTTTATTTATTCATGATGGCTGCATCCGTGAAATCATGAAGTATTTTAGCCTTATTTTGTCATGCTTTACTCGAATGATATACCGATAAACCCAGTTCCGGTATATCAACCACTACTTTTTAGTCGAATGATATACCGATAAACCCAGTTCCGGTAAATACCCCTACTTTTCTACTGAGTGATAAACAATCAAACGCCCAGCACCACCATGAGCGTCCTCCAAACATCATTATTCCTTCCAATCCTTCTTAAATCGTTCGTATTTCCCTTCCAAGTCATCGAGCATCCCAATGAGGCGGTCGATATCCTCAAGATCGGTGGATTCAGGGTCCATTGAATCAATGACCTCTAAAAACATATTTAGGCGATTTTTTAAATAGGATATTTGTGAGTCTTTATCATGTATGGCGTTTCCCAAGTGACATTTTCCTTTCGTTTTCCGATTACTTTTTTAGGCCCACAGGATGTGGGTCACAAAGACGTTGCCACAGGATGTGGCGTTCTTAGCTCTTAGTCTTTGTTCATTATGCATAAATGTATCTACATTGACAACTATTAATCTTTTCAATACAATGCCTATGGCGATTTGTGGTTCATCAAATCCATAAAAAGGAGTTACATAATGACAAATTTACAATCTTCAATTCGAATTTCTCCTGCTCATGACCCGTGGGAGGCTTATTTAGATGTTGAGCAATATGGCTCAATGCAGCTAACCAATATAGAATTTACGACAACCTATCTCTGCAATATGAGATGTGAGCATTGTGCAGTTGGCTACACATTGCAACCGAAGGATCCTATCGGGTTGCCTATAGAGCTTATGCTTAAACGCCTTGATGAAATTCCGAAGCTTCGTTCCTTAAGTATTACTGGTGGCGAGCCAATGCTTTCAACTAAATCTGTAGACAACTATGTGGTTCCTCTTCTTAAGTATGCCCATGAACGAGGGGTTCGTACTCAGATCAACTCGAATCTTACACTTGACCTGGCACGATATGAAAAAATCGTTCCTTATTTGGATGTGCTTCATATTTCACATAACTGGGGAACAGTCGATGATTTTGTCGAGGGCGGATTTGCGATGATGGAGAAAAAGCCATCATTTGAGCAGCGTGAACGTTATTTTCAGCGGATGATTGATAATAGTAAAGCTTTATCAAGAGCTGGTGTAATGGTTGCAGCAGAGACAATGTTGAACAAACGGACTCTCCCCCATTTAGAAACAATTCATAAGCAAATTGTGGAGGAAATGGAGTGTGGTCGGCACGAGGTGCACCCTATGTACCCAAGCGATTTCGCAAGCAATCTCGAGGTTCTTTCACTTGAGGAAATTCGGAGCGCCATTCATCATCTTCTCGATATTCGCACTGAAGATGTCTGGATGCTATTTGGTACATTGCCGTTTTATGCGTGCAGCGACAATGAGGAGGATCTCGCAATATTAAAGAGACTCTATTCAAGTAAAAATGTGACGGTCCGCAATGACCCTGATGGCCGTTCGCGTCTCAATGTGAATATTTTCAACGGAGATATAATTGTAACCGATTTTGGCGATACCCCTCCACTTGGAAACATTCAAACAACCTCGCTTCAAGATGCATATGATAGCTGGTCGGAAACAAAGATCGCGAAGGAATTAAGCTGTCACTGCCCTGCAGTAAAATGTCTTGGGCCAAACATCCTCGTGAAAAATGCGTATTACAAAGTGGATGACTTTACAAAACGTCGTGCAAATATGTGAGAAAAGCATTGAACGCCTTCATATCCGCGATAAGCATAAGACAAGCGCTGACAGAAGGTGCGTTTTACCTTCCGAAGCGATTGGCTTAGACCAGAGAGCCGATGGCGTCTAGTGCTAGACATAAAAAAATTCGGGCGATGACTGTTTCGCCCGAATTTCTTTTTTAGGATATCGGACATAGATTGAAATATTTCGGACAATCCTAGAGGGATATCGGACATAGATTGGATTAAATCGGACAAAATCCTTATTATATCGGACAAACCCAATTTCCCATCCATTTTAAAAGCCCTCCGGTTCAACCGGAAGGCCGAGTAATAAATTTTTATCTCGGATTTTCTGAAACGATGAAACCATAAGATACGTGGTCTTGGACAGGTATCCAGGCGCCAATTCCTTGGTGGGTAACGTTCTTAACAACGATGGACTTTTTGCTTCCTTTTAAAACAAGGTAGACTTCACCGTATGTAACCTTTCCTTTTTCATTGACTGCTGGCGCATATGCATATAAGTACCCTAGTCTTTTCGGTGGTACATTATAAATTTGACCCTTTTTCGTTCCTCCACCAATGATTGTTGTAAAGGAAAGTGGAAGCTTCGACTTTTTCGCAGCTTCAATTAGCATCATTTTCTTTACATCGTCTGCATCCTGAATTTCTGCAGTTAATCCGCCTCTGACAATCTTCTGCATTTCTTGTTTGTAGTGGAGTTTGTATGGAGAATTACCCCCACGATTGTCAATGTAGTTTGTGTTGATTTTTTCATACTCCCAATTCGTGCTTGTTTCAGACGATTCATAATTTAGCGGCCACTGACCTAAGTAAATGGTTGCACGGTATCCAAGCGCAAGTGGTGTCGTCTGGATAGCTGACTCATTTAATATACGAATAAGATCCGGATTTTCTATTTCTACATCAGCACTATTAATAAGCTCGGTTGTGAGCTTACTTGGCTGGAGATATGGTAAATCCTGAGTTGGGTTCGGATAGGTGTTATCCTGTGAAATGTCTAAAACTGAACTAGGAATTTTGAATTTATTTACTTGATTACCCTTTGTTTTATTGGTACCTTCCGCCATTACATTTCCTGCACCTAAACCAAACATCAAAATGACGGTAACTATAAAAAGAAATTTTCGTTTCATAGACGGTACTCCTTTCCTTGGCTTTGTGCTTAGTGTTTTCGAAGAATTTGCAGATTATCCATCCTTTTATTAGGAAATTTTAAAATGTATTAACTATAAAACCACTGAAACAACTTCCCGTTCACCGAAAGCTTGGCTAACTATTCTTCGCTTTTGAGATATCGGACATACCTTTGATTTTATCGGACAATCGGGCCGGGATATCGGACAATGAAAGAAATATATCGGACAAAAGCATTCAGATATTGGACATACCCAAAGTTCGTCCAAATTAAAAGCCTTCCGGTATATCCGGAAGGCCGACTAATTAAATATTATTCATTTCAATATTCTATCGGAGTTCATCCAAATCCACTCTGCTCCGTAACCCTTTCTCCATCAACCTCTCACAATACGGAAAAAAAAACTGAATAATCGGTCCAATTCCGAATGTACAAACCAAGGTTCCAATCCCAATCGGCCCACCAGACAAAAGTGCCAAAATTAGACCTGTCGCTTCTCCAATTGTTTTTGAAACTCCTACTTTTAGCTTAAATCGCTTGCTGATGGCGAGCATTAAATTATCAAGTGGTGACAACGGAAATTTAGCCTGCAAATAAATGGCGATTCCGAGTGAAGCAATCACCAGTCCTGCTAATAAAACAAGAAACTGCACGATCCAGCCTTCAGGGTTCCATTCGTCAAACGCAATCAATAACCAAAAATCAATAAAAAAGCCTATTAAAATAATGGTTCCAATTGCTAAAAATTCTGGTCTTGCCTGAAGCAATAGTGCATTTACTAACATGATTAAAATGCCGACAATCATGACCCAGTTTCCGACTGTGAGTCCAATTGTTTTGGATAGCCCGACATTGAGCGCATCCCATGCCCCAGCACCGATATCCGCAATAATCATTAAACTGATTCCCAGTGCCAAGATAAACAACCCAACGCAAAAAAACGTAATTCGTCTAGTGATCATAGTTGATCTCCCTATGGTTAATTATTGAACATTGCATTTATTATAATTGACTCAAAAAAATTAACCGATATTTTAAATTTTAACAGAATATTTTTAATGTTAGGTTAATAATATAAAGTATACCTTACTTGAAGGAGGGATAAGTCGACCATACCTTAACGACAGGGGGTATGCTATTCGATTGCCGAACGATGAGAAGACCCATGAAAGTTATCCCTTAAAAGTACTTAGAAGAAAGCAATAAGAAACCAAACGACTCTGTGTAGATGAGGTCTGCACAGAGTCGTTTTTTGTCCTTATAATAGGTAAAACCCAATCCCCATAATGGCGTACGCCGCTAACAGAGTTCCACCTTCAAACCAGTTTGTTTCTCCATCATTCGTTAAAGCAATCGTTAAAAATACCGCGGTAATCATCGAAATTAATTCTGGTATCGAAAACACGAGCGCCATTTGTGTATCAAGGAACAATGAAATCAAGACTAGGAGTGGTGCAACAAACATGGCAACCTGCAAGCTTGAGCCAATCGCGATTTCGATCGCAACATTCATTTTATTTTTATAAGCCATCATAACAGCAGAAGCATGCTCAGCCGCATTTCCAACAATCGCCACGATAATAATCCCGATAAAAATTTCACTCCAGCCAAACCTTTGCGCGACAATATCAAAGGTATGAACGAGATTTTCAGACACATACCCGACGGCAACCGTCGACAATGCCAGAATAATAATCGCCTTCCACTTCCCCCATTCGGGCTCTTCATGCTCTTCATTTTCTTTTTCCACCTGCTCAGAATCCTGTTGGTAAATCCCGCGATGGGAAACAAGCTTAAAGAAAAGGCCTGCTAGATATAACAGGATCAAAATGACCGAAATACCGATACTTAATGTAAATGTATCCTGATCATTCATCTCCATTGAAAATACCTCTGGAATGACGAAAGCGAGAATAATTGAAAAAATCAACAGCCCGGAGTTATGTCGTGCATCATGGACACTGAATTTCTGTCGCTTATATTTAAAACCTCCAACTAGAAACGAAAGACCCGCAACAAGTAAAAGGTTGCCAAGCACAGACCCGGTTAACGATGCGAGTACAACTGTAACAAGCCCCGCCTTCAGAGCAAAAATAGAAATAATAAGTTCAACTGCATTTCCAAAGGTTGCGTTTAACAGACCCCCAACTCTTGGTCCAGCAACAATCGCGAGGCTTTCCGTCGCTCTACCCATAAATCCAGCCAAGGCGATAATCGTTAAACAGTAGACAATAAACATGATGACGGCTGACCAATGTAGAAGGCTTCCAATTACTGAAAGTGGAACACCAATCACAACCATAATCATAAAAAGTCGATTCATCGTGACACAACCTTCCATTAACCTGTTTCAAATGCGACTTGCGCATTTTCTTACCCGATTTTTAGGCCCACACGATGTGGGTCATGAAGACGTTGCCACAGGATGTGGCGCCTTTAGTCTTCGATCTTACTGATCGAAAAATTCCCTTAAAAAATCTTGGCATCCGCAGGAGGTTTTAATTTTTTCTGGAGAGTTCAAAACCTCCTGAAAAAGTTAAAACTACGCCAGTGTGCGTAGTTTATTATAATCAAAATTATGTTCCACTATTCTGTTTTTATGCATCCACGATTTCAAAAGTCTCCGTAATTTCAATGCTTCCTTTTACCGACTGGGCCATTGGACAATTGCGGGAAGCAACCTCAATGGAACGCTCGATTTTTTGTTCGTTTAAATCGGTTCCTTTTATGATGTAATGGAGATGAATTTTTTCTATACGATTCGCTTTAGCCTCGTTTCTTTCAACCTCCGTATTGATAGTGATGTCCTCCACCTGCATTCTCTTTTTTTCGAGAATCTTGCGAAGCGTGCCACCACTGCAAACCGCGATGGATGATACTAAAAGCTGATAAGGTCGAAACCCATATGCCTCATCACCTGCAACATGTAACTCCCCATATTCGACATCTGTGTAAAAGCCAACTTCCTTCATTTTAAAAATCATGAAAAACGCCCCCTGTTCATTTTGTTACCTTTAGTGTATCAAAACTTCCCCTGAATCAAATGCGCCTAGCGTATTTGCGCCCGATTTTTTGGCCCACACGATGTGGGTCACAAAGACGTGGCCACAGAACGTGGCATTCTTAGTCTGAGTTCCTTAAATTCAGTCCGGGTTCGAACCGTCCACTGTATTATATACTCTTTTTTCCATTCACCACACACTTAACGAAGTAGGGACTTCTACTGAATAAAGTTAAATCATTTCCATTTCCAATCACAGGATATTTTTGTATGATTAATAGGATAATGAACTGGGGGAAAACAACATGAAATTGCGGTTTTGGATATTAGTGAGCATAGTGGCCGTCTCGGGGTTCAGCCAGGGCATGCTGTTGCCGCTAATTGCTGTAATCTTTGAAAATAGCGGATTGTCATCCACCTTAAATGGATTAAATGCAACCGCCCTTTATATAGGAATCTTATTTGTATCACCTTTTATGGAGTATCCTTTGCGCAAATATGGCTATAAACCTGTCATTCTATTTGGTGGTTTGCTCGTGGTCATATCACTTGCCCTATTCCCGTTATTGAAATCGTTTTGGTTTTGGTTTGTGCTGCGTCTCTTTATTGGAATTGGCGATCACGCTTTGCATTTTGGAACCCAAACATGGATTACGTCGTTTTCGCCAGAAAATAAGCGCGGAAGAAATATCTCCTTATATGGATTGTTCTTTGGGCTAGGCTTTGCCACAGGTCCATTAATGACACCGTTAATCAGTATCAATGAATCATTGCCGTTTATCCTGTCTTCTGTCCTTTGTTTAATCGGTTGGTTCTTCTTATTCCTATTAAAAAATGAGTTTCCGCAAACAGATATGGGTGTGAACTCATTTAAAGAAACAATCAATCGTTTTTCAAAAGCTTGGAAGTATGCTTGGGTTGCGTTTTTACCGCCAATGACCTATGGATTTTTGGAGTCATCCTTGAACGGAAGCTTCCCAGTGTACGGGTTACGGATTGATTTAAATGTTACATTTGTATCGATATTATTAACGTCGTTTGCGCTTGGTAGTATCATTACCCAACTTCCATTGGGGGTTCTGAGTGACAAATTTGGACGAAGAACTATTTTAACGATTGTACTCTTTATAGGGTTTTTAAGCTTTACGGTTGCCAGCTTCCTAGAACACTCTCATGTTGGACTTTGGCTCTGTATTACGTTTGCAGGAATGGCGGTTGGGTCGACATTTTCACTTGGCATCTCTTATATGACAGATTTAATGCCGAAAAATTTGCTTCCAACCGGTAACCTTCTTTGTGGAATCTTTTTTAGTATCGGTAGCCTCAGTGGACCGCTTATTGGTGGACTATTTATCCAGTACTTCGAAAGCATCAGCTTTTTCAATGTGATCGGGACCATTCTCTTCGTAATCTTTATGGTATTAACTGTTTTTGGTTCGAAAACCGCAGTTAAAACGGTTGAAAATTGACTTCCTTTTTGGAGGTCTTTTTTGTTGCCAGCTCCCAGTGCCATCAGCTCGAGGTCATAAGCCAATCTAAAAAACACCCTCTATCAGCGCTCGTCTTATGATTGACTTGCGCAAGAAGTGTTGACATCGACGTTTGCCAAAGGACGTGGCGGTAGTTAGTCGATGTTCCTTAATCCGCACCCCTGCGCTTTTCTAAATTTGTTGCCTATTTTCCAGAATTTTGTTGACGTTTTTAAGAAAACTGTTATATAATACAAACAACATAAATATACTGTATTAATACAGATGAATAGGACAAAAAAAAATAAAGGAGACGATTAAAATGAGTAGGCAAGAACGCAAAAACATGATGGAGTTTATTGAAAAGGTAAAAGGCATCGATAAAATGGAGCTAATGTATATGACGGATGAAGATATCGAGCATATCTACGACACAACTTATTATCAGGTAGAGGAAATGATGGAATAATGGATTTAAAAAACTCGCCATCGTTTGGCGAGTTTTTTAATGTTCATCTGCTCTGTATTCTAAAAGATCCCCCGGCTGGCAGTCTAGCGCTTTGCAAATCGCTTCTAATGTGGAAAATCGAACAGCCTTTGCCTTTCCATTTTTTAAAATGGACAGATTGGCCATCGTGATTCCGACCCTTTCAGATAACTCAGTTACACTCATTTTTCGTTTTGCTAACATGACGTCTACGTTAATTATGATTGCCATTGTTTTCACCTCAAACTGTTAAGTCATTTTCTTCTTGAATGTCGATAGCATTTTTCAAAAGTTTTTGAAGAACGGCAGCAAAAACCGATACAACAAAACATGCGAAAATAATGACCAATGCAATGAGCAAGACACCAGGTTGTCCTGCATCTTGTGAAATCACGAAAAAGAAGCCAATGACATACCATGCACTAATGATGGCCGCACAATATTTAATGAATGATAAAGATCTTACCGATTTTTGTGAGAAGGCAGTATTTTTATCAATATAACTAAGTAGTTTTAAGCCGTGATAAAGCGCAAATAAATACGGGATTATCATGATTTCGATTCCAATTAAAAGAGGATATTTTAAATATGCAAACTCCGGATTTTCCACTGCTAAATTATTTGCCGCCCAAGGTAGCCAATAAATACATAAAGCCAATACAACGATTCCCATAAAAAAGATCGCTACTTTTAAAAAGAGTGTATTCCCTCGTTCTTTTAGCTTCATTATTTCTTCCAATACAAGCACCTCACTTGTTGATTGTCTTTTTTATTAGTTTATCTTATTATTTATTGTTTTTCAATAAAAAATTATTAATTCACACCATATCCGTAGTCTTATTTAAAATAATTATAAAAAAGACTTTTAAAATCTGTTCAATATGTTATAATTAATAATAATTATAAATTAAAAATATCTAAAATGAAGTGCTGCTATCAAAATGATTGCAGTTTTCTTGTTTAAATGGCATGTTGAGTGTGATTCCCTTTCTCAATTACCAAAACAAAGTTGATTATAATTCTCAATTAAATAGAATAAATGATTATTTTTCTCAATTAGAAAACGGAGGCGAATGTAATGAGTACTGAAGTAAAAACTGCTCCGGCGCAACAGCATCTATATAAAACAGATAAAGAACCATCTCCTTTCCTTGAAAAAGTAAGGCTTCACGGAGAATTAATTGCAGCTTTAACGAGTGGTGTGTTAATTGCGATCGCATGGACATTCGGTCATTTGGAACAAAATACAGCTTCAATCATTTTGTACCTTCTTGCATTTGTAATTGGTGGCTACGCAAAAGCAAAGGAAGGTATTACAGATACAATTGCTGAAAAAGAATTGAATGTGGAAATGCTGATGATCTTTGCTGCGATCGGCTCTGCGATCATTGGCTACTGGAATGAAGGGGCCATTTTAATCTTCATCTTCGCTCTAAGTGGTGCCCTTGAAACCTATACGATGAACAAGAGTCACAAGGAGATCTCGTCTCTTATGGGACTGCAGCCTGAAGAAGCAACTCTGATTCAAAATGGGATCGAACGGGTTGTACATGTTTCTTCCCTTCAAATTGGGGATAGCATTTTGGTTAAGCCCGGCGAGCGCATTCCAGCGGATGGAAAGCTTTTAAAAGGTGAGACAAACGTAGACCAAGCGGCCATTACCGGTGAATCGATTCCAGTGCGAAAATCCCTTGGTGACGAAGTGTTTGCTGGAACGGTTAACCTTCGAGGATCGATTACCGTTGAAGTGACAAAGCCAAATGAAGATTCGTTATTCCAAAAAATTATTAAGCTTGTTCAATCCGCACAGAATGAAAAATCACCTTCACAGCAATTTATCGAAAGGTTTGAAGGTAGATATGTAAAATTTGTTCTAATAGCAGTTGGTTTGATGATGTTTCTGCCTCACTTTTTATTAGGCTGGACATGGACGGAGACTTTTTACCGGGCGATGATTTTACTTGTTGTTGCGTCCCCATGTGCTCTCGTTGCTTCGATTATGCCAGCAACCCTATCGGCGATTTCAAATGGGGCAAGGCGAGGAATTCTTTTTAAAGGCGGCGTACACCTAGAGCAGCTCGGCAACCTAAAAGCGATTGCGCTTGATAAAACGGGAACATTAACAAAAGGTAAGCCTGTTGTAACAGATGTCATTGTTGCAGATTCAATGGAACAACATGAATTTTTACAAATCGTTGCTTCAATTGAAAATCAATCCACACATCCATTGGCTGGGGCCATCGTGGGTCATGTCAAATCGATTGGTCAAGAACTGATTTCAATCGACGGAATTGAGGATATGCCTGGATATGGTGTAAAAGCAACAGTCGGTGAAACGAATTGGTTAATCGGGAAATCCGATCTTGTCGGAAAAGATGCGGCATCTGCTTTTAAAGATGGTGTTGCGAAACAATTGGCCTCTGAAGGTAAAACAATTGTTTATGTAAAATCAGGTGACAGCATTGCTGGGATTCTGGCACTGAAGGATGTTGTCCGTGAAGACACGGTTTCAGCTATTTCAGCCTTAAAAGACCTTGGAATCTACACGGTTATGCTTACTGGTGACGGTGAAAAGACGGCAGAAGCCATTTCTAAGGAAAGCCATGTTGACCAACATATCGCCGAATGTTTACCGGAAACAAAGGTAACCCATATTAAAGAACTGATTTCTAAATATGATACAGTTGCCATGGTCGGAGATGGAATTAATGATGCGCCTGCTTTAGCAACGGCTAATGTCGGGATTGCGATGGGGCAAGGAACCGACGTAGCACTTGAAACGGCAGATGTCGTTCTCATGAAAAATGACCTTCCACGAATCGCGGAAGCCGTAAAGCTTTCAAAACGTATGAATCGAATTATCAAACAAAATATTATTTTTTCAATCGGCGTGATAATGCTGTTGATTATCTCTAATTTCTTTCAAATCATTGACCTTCCATTTGGCGTTATTGGTCACGAAGGAAGCACGATACTTGTCATTTTAAATGGACTTCGATTATTGAAGTCCTAAAAAGCAAAGGACCTGACCCTATCGGTCAAGTCCTTTTTATCATATTGGGGACCAGTGGAACCGTCCCTCTAGTTCCTAATGGTAGCCGTTGCTGCCGTTAGCAGAACTGCTTGTTTTTTGTTTTGGATTTTTATTTTTTCCTTTTTGCTTTGTGTTGCCATTCTTTTTAGACATAATAATGGTTGCCTCCTTGTAATGTACTTACAACCTTTATTATCTCTCGTTGCCCCCTTTTCAATGAAGGTAACTTCCGGAAAAATAATTACCGGCCGTCCCTAATTCGATGGCAGTTAAGGATCGCATTGATTTCTCCACCGATGATGATGATCATCGCCGATAAATAAAACCAAATCATAAGAACAATGATGGCTCCTAGGCTTCCATACGTCGTGGAGAAATGCCCGAAGCTGTTCACATAGTATGAAAATGCGAGGGAAACAAACATCCACCCAAAGGTCGCAAAAAAGGCTCCAGATATGATTTCCTTAATTTTTAGCCTTCGGTTCGGAGCAACCCAATACAAAAAAGTAAATACAATAAACAGGATCGTCGCACTCACAATCCAACGAATTCCGTTCCAAACATCTAAGAACTCATCTGACAGGCCAAAGGAAGAAAACATAAAAATTCCAATTTGCTTACCGAAGACCGGCAATAACAAAGCAACGATAATGACAATCATCATCCCAAATGTTAATAAAATCGAAATTCCTCGTGTGAAGAAGAAGTTCCGAGTTTCCTTCACATCATACGCTTTGTTAAACGCCCGAACGACTGCGTTAATCGCATTGGACGAAGACCACAATGTACCGATGATCCCAACGGATAACAAACCGCCTTTTTGCGAACCAACAATGAAATTCAAGTTTTCTTCTATCATGTCAACAGTACCCGCTGGTGCGTACTCCCTCACAAACGCCAATACATCAATATGGGAGATCGGTAAATACCCAATAAGTGTCACTAGAAAGATTAAAAATGGGAATAGAGAAAGTAAGAAAAAATAGGCAAGTTCCGCTGACATACTGCCTACTTCATCCTCCTTATATCGTAAAATGATTTCCTTTAGAAACCGCAAATCTAACGTTCGAATTTGGGCCATCTTTTCACCTCTCTATATTATCGTCCCTCATACTTTCCGTTTTATTAGAAATTGCGTCCTTTGTTTCCTTCACTGCTTCAACTAATTCTGGTGTCGTTTCAACGATTTCATTTACCTTCGAGGTTACGATGCGAACGTCTTCTGCCACCTGCTCAATCGTTGTACGGACCGTATTGAATCGGTCCTTAACCAGCTCTGTATAACCCTGTGGATTTTTCATCACATCAACTGCTTTTCGACTAACTCTTTTACTAGTATGTAAAAACTGCTCTCTTGTTTCCTTATCAAATAAAGAAATCGCCGCTCCAAGGACAGCCCCAATGACCATGCCTTCCACCATTTTATTGCGTTTTGTCATTTTGGATTACTCCTTTCCAACGAAATTTTCTTTTTTAATGACGTCTAAAAGACGCTTACAACCATTACTCACAAGTTCATACACTTCATCAAAATTCCCTGTGTAATATGGGTCAGGTACATCTGTAACCTTGCTGTCTTCGACAAAATCGAGCAATCTTTTGATTTGACCTGTTTTTTCTGTACCAGTCATTCTTTTTAAATTCCTCATATTGTCAGAGTCCATCGCGATAATGTAATCAAATTGTTCAAGGTCCGCTTGAATAACTTTGCGTGCTTTCATTCCTTCAAAGGATACATTATTTTTGGTTAAAATGGTTTGTGTGCCTTGATGTGGCGGGTGTCCAATATGCCAATCCCCAGTACCCGCTGAATCGACTTGAATTTCATTGGCGAGTCCGTCTTTTTTAACCATATCTCTAAAAATAGCCTCCGCCATTGGTGATCTGCAAATATTCCCTAAACATACGAATAATACTTTTATCATCTTGTAAATACTCCTTTATGTTATATTTTTCCGTTGTATGCCATATTAAATAATAACAGAAACATGATACAATATGAATACACTGAAAATTGAAAGGATGAAAACATGGATCTCTCACAAAAGTCGGTCGAAAATGTAGAGTTTATGATAGAAAAAATCAAAGAGAAGCTTAAAGTATTAAACTTTGGTGCAATTAAGCCTTCCCATTTTGATGAAGAAATGTACGAGGAATTAAAAGACATCTACGACCTCACCATGAAAAAGAACTCATTCAGTCCGAATGAAATGCAAGCGATTGTCGAAGAACTCGGTAGTCTACGCAAAATCAGATAATACATAATTTAGATGGCGGCCATGAGGGCCGCTTTTTATTTTTTTTAAAACAATGGGATGTGGAGTCGACACGAATATTCACGAGGTGACGCAAATATACGAGGATCGACGCATATTTTCACGAGGCGACGCAAATGTCTCAGAATAGACGCATAAATCCGTGAAGCGACGCAAATACCCAAAGATAGACGCATATCCCCCAGTGAAGACGCTTAAACCCCACAAAAAAACATACCCCCCGGCAAAAACCCAATTACTCAATTTCTAAATTTCAGTCAATAACTCTTCCCTCCTGCATATAAGTATAGAAAGGGGCAATTTGTTCTGGGACAGGTTCATTTTGTCTGTTTTGACTGCATAATGCAGTGCTAATCTGAAGGGGGGAATACACTTGCTAGGTCTATGGCTAACGCTCATTGGAATTGCTGTGTTATATTTTATCTCCGCTGGATTCTGGTTTTACTTTTTCGCATCATCGATGAATCACGACGATACTACACGGATTGACCCTGTACCGGAAGATCGAGACTTTTAAAAAAGCCACACCCAAATGGGCATGGCTCCGACAGTGTAGGCGAAACGTCTACACTTTTTTATTTCTGCGTTAAATGAAACACGACTGATTCATATGGACGTAAGCTGATCCCTTTTGAAATATCAGTTTGTGAATCTCCATAGTTTGAAATGAGTAAATCAGTTGCGTATTTTTCGATTCCAATACTTTCTGGAATCTCAAATGTCGCTTCTTTCCCGTAAAAATTATTTACAACAAGGAGCTTCTCGTTTTCCCCGTTTCTAACATATGCAAAGATTTGCGAGTCTTCCTCAAGCAATAGTTCGTAATCACCGTAAGTGATAATATCGAATTCCTTGCGGAGCCTAATCAATTTTTGATAATGATAAAAGACTGAGTTTTTGTCCTCTAACGCATTTTCTGCATTAATGGTTTTATAATTGGCAGCAACATTAATCCACGGTGTCCCGCTAGTGAAGCCAGCATGCTCAGATGCATCCCATTGTACAGGTGTCCGTGAATTATCTCGCGATTTATGTTTTAAAATCTCGATGATTTTTTCGTTACTCAAACCCTGTTCTTTTTTAATATTGTAGATGTTCAGGGATTCGACATCGCGATATTCAGAGATATCCTCGAATTTCGGATTGGTCATGCCAAATTCTTCACCTTGGTAAATATATGGCGTACCTTGCATCATATGAATCGTTGTCGCGAGCATTTTCGCTGATTCCGTTACATATTTGCCATCATCACCATATCTCGATACAATGCGCGGTTGGTCATGGTTGCACCAAAATAGCGCATTCCAACCCCCACCCTTGTGCATTTCTACCTGCCACGTTGAGAGGATTCTTTTTAACTCATGGAAGTCAAAATCCGCAACCGTCCACTTATCCCCGTTTGGGTAATCCACTTTTAAGTGGTGAAAATTAAAGGTCATACTTAGCTCTTCACGGTCAGGATTCGAATATTTAATACAATCGTCAATTGTTGTTGAGGACATTTCCCCAACAGTCATACTATCGTATTTCGAAAATACATTCTGATTCATTTCATGCATGAATTCATGGACACGAGGACCATCTGTATAGAATTTTCGGCCATCACCAGGGGCTACCGAACCATCATCATTAGGGAAGTTCTGGTCCTTTGAAATTAAATTGATGACATCTAAACGGAAGCCGTCTACACCTTTTTCAAACCAAAAAGTCATCATATCATAGACTTTTTTGCGAACTTCTTCGTTTTCCCAATTGAGATCCGCTTGAGTCACATCGAAAAGGTGAAGGTAGTATTGACCTGTTTTTTTATCATACTTCCAAGCATTCCCACCAAATTTTGATTCCCAATTAGTTGGTTCATGACCGTCTACTGGGTCCTTCCAAATATAAAAATCCCGATATGGATTATCCTTTGACTCGCGAGATTGCTTAAACCATTCGTTTTCGGTTGACGTATGATTGACTACGATGTCCATAATAAGTTTGATGCCGCGAGAATGAGCTTCTTCAAGCAAGCGATCGAAATCTTCCATCGTGCCATACTCTTCTTGAATTGCAAAATAATCACTAATATCGTACCCGTTATCACGTTGCGGGGATTTATAAATTGGCGTTAACCAAATAACATCAATACCTAATGCTTTCAAATAGTCGAGTTTTTCGATGATCCCTTGAAGGTCACCAAGACCATTACCAGTTGTGTCATTAAAACTCTTTGGATAAATTTGATATACGACAGACTTCTTCCACCAAGGCTGTTTCAACTGCTACACCACCATAAATAGTTATTATTCTTGTAGTATTTCATAAATAAAAAAAGTTATTTATAGTAGTAGTGTAACTTGTATATACAAGTTGGTCAAATGATTGCAACCTGTGGAAGCAAATTGATGTAGTAGCTCATTTATTGCTATTGGTTGATAATACTGCCACTAATTCTGAAATACGGCCATTATCTCGAAAATACGGCCACTAACCGAGAAATACTACCACTATCTTGAAAATACAGCCACTAACCGTTTTGACGCTTGTCCATTTCACGCTCCAGCACTTCCTTCAACACGATCGCCTGATTATGTACCTCATCCTTTGCCCCAAAAAGAAGAGTAACTTTCCCCTCCCCGGTCATCCGCAATAATTCCTCTATCGCAACTTTTTTCTCTTCATCTTCTTGTAATTCTTTTATGTAATGCTCTTTAAATTCTTCAAATCGCTCTGGTTTGTGGTTAAATTCCTTGCGCAGCTCAGTGCTTGGAGCGATTTCTTTCATCCACAAATCAAGCAGGGCTTTATCCTTAGAAATACCTCGGGGCCAAATACCGTCCACTAGTATTCGTTTTCCATCTTCATTACTCGCTGGGTCATAAATTCGTTTTAACACGATCATTTTTCGCTTTCCTTTCTAAAAAAGGGAAAAAACGCAATGTTTTCGCCCCTTCTATTATTCAAATGCGCTTTGGCGCATTTGCGCCCGATTTTTAGGCCCACAGGATGTGGGTCATAAAGACGTT
>NZ_JBALOX010000118.1:22647-22825 GCF_036965165.1 Bacillus sp. JJ1521
CCACAGGAAGTGGCGTTTATAGTCTTTGATCTTACTGTGAGATACAGTGAAACTTCAATCTGTGGAACTTTTATTCCACGGATAGTTAGTTGAGGCCCACAGGATGTGGGTCACGAAGACGTTGCCACATGACGTGGCGTTCTTAGTCTTCGTTCACTTTCTCAGGCTTTTACTGGCA
>NZ_JBALOX010000118.1:22910-28327 GCF_036965165.1 Bacillus sp. JJ1521
ATTTCTGCTGTTTAAAGTTAGAATTTATTTTGCATTTTCATCTGATAGTCTTTGAAAGCCGCTGAGTGTGAGGTCTTTCTATTTTTCATTATTTGGTTTAAGCGAAATTGTTTTTCGTTTAATTTCCTCTGATAGATGGCGCGTTGAGCTTCATCTTCACAATTATCAATAAGATTCTCAATGGTGAGCAACTCTTTTTTAATCTCGGTTTCTTCATTAATGAACCCTGAATTCTTCATGACGCGATATGCCATACGCAGATCCTCTGGAATAGCAGAATCATCATCAAGCTTAAGCGGTTTGCCGTACCCTGGAAGGTTATCGAACTCTCCATCCTTGTAGGCTTTACGAATTTTATCCTCTGACACAATATTTGAAAAATCCATAGCAACGCTCTCCTTTTTTGGAGTATTTCATCTAATACTATTTTACGGGTATTTTGAACAAATTGCCATTCTCCCCTTATATTTCTCCTATGTTTCAATTTTTACAATATGACAACAACCCCCAAAAATCGACATGTTTTTATGAAACCTATAGGGTGAAGTGGGTTAAAATGACTACTCATAAATTCTATATATAGTAGCTAAAAATGTTTCGGAAAATCATTTTAAGGCTATTAGACATATAACCTTAAATTCTAGAAGGATGGGGATATAAATGTTTTCAAACGTAGAAATTGGAATTGATTTAGGAACTGCAAATATTCTTGTATATAGTAAAAGTAAAGGTGTCATCATTAATGAGCCTTCCGTTGTCGCAATCGACACTGAAAATAACAAAGTCGTTGCGGTTGGGACTGATGCGAAAAGAATGATCGGAAAAACACCTGAAAAAATCGTGGCGATTCGTCCCTTACGTAAAGGAGTCATTGCGGACTTTAATGTGACCGCAGATATGCTACGACATATTATGAAAAAAGCGAGCCAAAAAATTGGTTACTCGCTTCGTAAGCCTAATGTAGTTGTTTGTACACCATCTGGGTCGACATCTGTTGAAAGACGCGCCATCCAGGATGCGATTAGACAATGTGGTGCCAAGCAGGTTTATTTAATTGAAGAGCCAGTCGCGGCTGCAGTTGGCTCCGATTTGCCTGTCGATGAGCCGATCGCAAACGTAATTGTCGACATCGGTGGAGGCAATACCGAGGTTGCAATTATTTCCTTCGGTGGTGTTGTTTCCTGCAATTCTATTCGAATCGGTGGTGACCAGTTCGACGAAGATATCATTCAATATGTACGAAAAAAATACAATGTCCTTATCGGGGAACATACTGCCGAACAGGTTAAATTTGAAATAGGCTATGCACTTGTTAAGCATGAAGTCAAAACAATGGAGATCCGTGGACGCGACCTTGTCACTGGTCTACCAAAAACCATTTCATTGCGTTCAACCGAGGTTCAAGAAACATTAAAGGAATCATTACTGCATATTTTAGAAGCAATCCGTGCGACCTTAGAGGATTGCCCACCTGAATTAAGTGGTGACATTGTGGACCGCGGGGTTATTTTAACAGGCGGTGGCGCGTTATTAAATGGCATGCAGGAATGGCTCAGCCAGGAAATTTTCGTCCCTGTCCATCTTGCTCCAAACCCGCTAGAATCAGTCGTTATCGGAACAGGACGTTCATTAAGCATCATCGAAAAGCTCCATAAAATTGCAAAATAGGAACCAATGGGACGGTTCTACTGGTTCCCGGTGCCTGTTTTAACATCAAATAAGGAACTCCAGGAATCGCTCCTGGGGTTCTAACACTTTTTTAGATACGTAATGAGTGCCTCTAGTAAAGTATCGATTTCTTCTTGAATTCGTGCATGGATTGGTATTTCGGGAACGTCGAAGCTCTCGAGCAAAAGCTGTTGTTCAATCGATTGAGCCATTGTCTCAAAAATATATAAGAATTGAGCAATCTCTCCACTTGTTAACGATTGATTCCTTACTCCCGCTTCAAGAAAATAGCCAAGCTGTTCCATTGAAAAAATCGCCGGTGACAAGAGACTTAATGAATCAATATTATTTGGAATTTCACCAAGAGCTGCTCCGTAAACAGTACGTAAATTATTTAAATTCGTTCTCATTTTGTTTTTTAGGTGTCTGTCATCTATTTTCGCACTGTTTTTAGAAAAAATTTTATAAAACAGTTGTGATTGGCTCCGAATGGTTTTTGACATCAAATGTGGAATCCGACTTGAAGCCGTTTGCCGCCCCACAAGTAACACGCCTAAAATCCCAATAATACTCCCGATGATGACATCGGTGATTCGGACCGTTGCAAAATATGACAAATCATTAAGATGTGTCGTATTTTCCGCAATTAATATCGCGTTTGGTGTAATAAATGAAACGGCAAATGCGTAGTTTCGTACGATCAAAGATTCCGTAATGAAATTAAACATTGCAATCATTAGAGCAACAATGATTGGTGCAGGACTAAGAGATAGTATTAGTCCAGCAACCAAGATACCGATAAGCGTGCCGATTGATCTCTGAATCGAGCGGTGAAATGTACTAACAATTGTAGAACCTAGCATAACGGCGCCACAGGAAACCGGAATCCAATAGGAGCGCTCAAATTCAAACGAAAAAGCAATCATTGCAGAGATTCCGAGAACAATTGCATAGCGCAACGAGGTTAAAAAGACGACTGAGTTTTTATCAAAAGCATCCAGCAATTGTTTTGTAACTGAATGCCTCATAAAATAAATTTCTTGTTCGTCAACTGGTACAGATTCTTGTATCACTTCAGCTGCTTCCCCTACTTTTTTAAAAAGGTGTCGCTCTAGTCCTTCTAGCGTTACATTGGGAACCACTATTTTTTGAGTTTGGCTTTTTTGGGTGAGTGATTGAGTAATTTGATTTAATAAATTCAGTATTTCAGGTGCGATTTCTGATTCACGGGTTTCAAGTTCCAAAATATCGCCCCAGATTGAATGGGCTTTGTCTTTCAATATGTATAATCGTTTAAAAAAGTTTGAACTTCGCCACGAGATATATCCAGACGAGAGTGTTGTTTCAACATTTTTCAACGAGAACAAGGTGCTTTCCTTTAATTCATCAAATCTTGATGTCCCAATCGCTCCTGCTAGTTTCGTTAGTTCAGCATAAATATGATGTATCGCTTTTTTCTCAGGTTCGTATGGATCTGAAAACCACCCAACCATGGCGACAATCCACGAAACAATTCCACCTATAAAAACAAGCGAAGCACGCATTAATGCTGCATTTGGATCAATTTCCATCGCAGATGTCATGGCAAAAATAATGATAAAAAAAATGGCTGCTGGTCCTTGAATTTTTAAGGCACCGAAAATGAATGTACCGAAGCCACCAATTAATCCTAAAATAAGCGCAAATAAAAATGGTGAGGCGGCAGTAAGTGTGCCGAGACCCATCGCTCCAGCTAATCCAAGCATCACGAAAAATATTTTTTTTGCACGATGTTTATAAGGATCATTGAACACGTATAAATAGGAAAAGCCACCAATCCCCGCCAATAACCCAAATTGGAAATTTCCAAGCAAAATACCTATAATGACAGGAACCGATGAACTAATTGCCGCTCCAACCGCCCTCCGCATTGGAAACGGTGTCTTTTTAATNNCCATTAATTCCTTTTAGCTTTAGCCGTGGGCTTGCCAATTATGTAATAGAAAAAAGCCAAATCCTTTCCGATTTGGCCTTTACATTTTATTAAGCTGCTTGATCTAATTTATCTCGTTTTGCTGCGATTTTTTTGTTTTTCATGTATCCAAGTCCTAATACTAGAATAGTTATTACTGCAGCAATTAGATAGGTGACTGGTCCATGTTCAATATGAAGGAAGTTTTTTAATCCTTTATCTTTCAATATCATTTCCCCAGCAGTCCAAGCAAGAATACCTGCACCTATATAAGCAATCCAAGCATATTTGTTCATAGCTTTTACAATAAATTTAGAGCCAAAGATCATAATTGGAATACTGATTGCGACACCAAGTGCAATCATGCCAATGTGACCGTCTGCAGCACCTGCAACGGCAACAACATTATCAAGACTCATAACCGCATCTGCCAAGATGATTGTACCAATAGCTGACATTATACCAGTTGAAGATTTCACATGTGCTTCTCCCTCTTCTTCAACCAATACCTTGTAGGCGATGAAAAGAAGCAATGCTCCACCAATTACATTCACATATGGAATTTTTAATAAGTAAACAATAATGGCTGCAAATAATACACGTAAAATAACAGCCCCAGCCGTTCCCCAAAAGATTGCTTTATTTTGTTGATCTTTTGGAAGGTTTCTAGTCGCCATCGCAATTACAACAGCATTGTCACCAGATAAAATAATATCAATTGCAATAATTTTTAATAAAGCGATTGTGGCTCCAGAAGAGATAGCTAGTCCAAGAATAGTTAGCATATCCATAGGGTAATTCCCCCTCGATTATTATAGTAAAATAGTTAAATTTTAATTACATAATCTAGCATACTCCTATTTTTTGACACTTTCAATATTTAGACTTGGGAATCTTGCTTACAAAACCGCCACAATTATCCATCCAGTTATTTATTAAAATGCGCATACTATTGTAATATAACCATCTTGACATAACACCTTTTGGTTTCATATAATCAAATTACGAAACCAAATGGTTTTATTTTAATTTTAAAAAGGAGAATGAATTATGGCAAATGTACCTGATATAAAACAAACCGTATTAATTGAAGCACCGATTCAAAAAGTATGGGATCTTGTGTCGACTGGCGAGGCAATCGGAACGTGGTTTATGCCAAATAATTTAGTAGCAGAGGAAGGACATGAATTTCATATCCAATCTCCATTCGGACCCTCTCCATGTAAGGTATTAGAGGTTGAGCCACCACACCGTCTTACTTTTTCTTGGGATACTGAAGGCTGGTTTGTAGAGTTTCTATTAAAAGAAATCGACGGGAAAACGGAGTTCACTCTCATTCATGGCGGTTGGAAGGATTCTGAAGAAATCGTTGGAAAAGCTCAGCGTTCGGCTGCTGATGTTCGTGAAACAATGAATGGCGGTTGGGAAGGCATCGTACAAAAGCTACGTCGGGTGGCGACAAACGAGTGAGTGAATCTGCCAGTAAATATGATGTGTTCCAAGCAATTGCTGACCCGACGCGTAGAGAGGTGTTGCGCCTACTTTCGAATAAGGAATTGCCTATTTCGGAAATCACGAGTCATTTTTCAATGAGCCGGACGGCTGTAGCAAAGCATCTTCACATTCTATCAGAGGCGAACTTGGTAAGTGGTAAAAAGGTCGGAAGGGAAAAACGCTATCGCCTTCAGCCTGAATCCTTTTCGGATCTACGCGAATGGCTTGCGTATTTCGACCAGTTCTGGAGCAACAAGCTATCGGTATTAAAGCATATCGCTGAGAATGGTGGTCCGGATGGTGG
>NZ_JBALOX010000119.1:0-745 GCF_036965165.1 Bacillus sp. JJ1521
GTGTCATTTTCACCGGACATTTTGAACATCCTCTTGTAGTGAGGTGAAAGAACCAGTGAATCCTATCATCGAATTTTGTGTTAGTAATTTGGCAAGTGGCTCCCAAAAAGCAAAGGAAATCCTCGAACAGGACCCAAATCTTGATGTGATTGAGTATGGATGTCTAAGCTATTGTGGACAATGCTTTGAGTCACTATATGCTCTTGTAAATGGGGATGTAGTTACTGGTGAAACCGCTGAAGAGCTGGTTGAAAATATCTATGCCTATTTAGAAGAAAATCCAATGTTCTAACATTATATATATTTAGGGAAAAAGCAGTCAATATACTGCTTTTTCTTATTTTAGGGCAAAAAGAAAACCCTCCATTAAATAATGAAGAGTTTCAAAAAAACGGGGGATAATCTCATTGTGGTCCAAAAAATATTATTTTATACTTAAAGAAATTGAAAAATTTACAAAGAACGGATTATTTGTATCAAAATCCGTTTAACATTATACTTATAGTAATAACCTNNGGAGGTTACTGACGTGACAAATCGTGTCGTTGATATTTCTGAAGCAGCAGCTTTTCAAATTAAAGATATGATGAAACAAAACGAGGAAGAAGGATCATTCTTACGTGTTGCTGTTAAAGGTGGCGGTTGTAGTGGACTTTCTTACGGAATGGGCTTTGAACAAGAAGAAAGCGAAGTTGATCTTCATGACGAACAACATGGGATTAAAATCATCATCAATAAAGAAGAT
>NZ_JBALOX010000119.1:785-3130 GCF_036965165.1 Bacillus sp. JJ1521
TCATCAATAAAGAAGATGCCCCGATTTTAACCGGTGTAAAAATAGACTTCAAACAATCCCTTATGGGTGGGGGATTCACCATCGATAATCCGAATGCCATTGCATCATGCGGTTGCGGAAGTAGTTTTAGAACTGCGAAAGTAGCGGGAACACCTGAGAATTGCTAACACAAAAAGTTGGGCTTAGTCACAAGCCTGACTTTTTTTATGTCCCAATATGGCAACTTATAGTCGATGAATTGACATTTTTCTTAAAAATAGCAAAAACTATTGTTTTTTTAATATTCTTAAGCTTAAAAATGCTCTACAAGTACTTGAAATATCAATATAAAAGTCCTATTATAGGATATGGATATTAAATAGTAAAACTTTTTGACAAATGTCGTAATTTTTTATGTCCAATCATGGTATCTTACGTGAAAGATATCACAAACTGTTTAATCAATAAAATTAGGGTTTGTAGTTGAAAATAGGAATAAGATCATTTTTACTGCAAAAAAAGAAAAGGTGGGCGTGATTACAGTGAAAAAGCCAAAAATCGTCGTTTTAGGTGCAGGATACGGTGGATTAACTACAATTGTTAACCTACAAAAAACATTAGGTGTAAACGAAGCTGAGATTACTCTTGTTAATAAAAATGATTACCATTATGAAACAACTTGGTTACATGAAGCTTCAGCAGGAACTTTAACTGCAGATCAAGTACGTTATCAAGTAGAAGACGTAATTAGTGGTCATAAAGTAAAATTTGTAAAAGGCTCTGTAGCAAAGATTGACACCGAAGGAAAACGTGTAATCCTTGAAGATGATTCACAGTTTGAATATGATTATTTAGTTGTTGCATTGGGCGGAGAATCTGAGACATTTGGTATTAAAGGCCTAAAAGAATACGCATTTTCGATTTCAAATGTAAATACAGCTCGTCAAATTAAAGAACATATCGAATATCAATTTGCAACTTATAATACAGAAGAAGAAAAAGATGATACTCGTCTTACAATCGTTGTTGGTGGGGCAGGATTTACTGGAATTGAGTTCTTAGGAGAACTAGTTAACCGCGTTCCAGAGCTTTGCCGTGACTATGATGTTGATCAGAATAAAGTGAAAATCATCTGTGTTGAGGCTGCACCAAATGCATTACCAGGCTTTGACCCTGAATTAGTTGAATATGCAGTAAACCATCTAGAGAAAAAAGGTGTAGAATTCAAAATTGGTACAGCCATCAAAGAAGGCACACCAGATGGAATTATCGTTGGTAAAGATGATGTTACTGAAGAAATTAAAGCTGGTACAGTCGTTTGGGCAGCAGGTGTACGCGGAAACAGCGTAATTGAAGCATCTGGTATAGAAGCAATGCGTGGACGTGTAAAGGTCGACAAACAGCTTCGCGCACCAGGACATGACAATATTTTCTTTGTCGGAGATAGCTCATTAGTTATTAACGAAGAAATCAATCGTCCATATCCTCCAACTGCACAAATTGCCATGCAACAGGGTGCTTTAGTAGCGAAAAACATCGCAGTTCTAGTTCGTGGACAAGGTGAGCTCGGAGAATTTGCGTTCGATAACAAAGGTACAGTTTGTTCACTTGGTGAGCATGATGGAATCGGCGTTGTGTTTGGCAGAAAGATTTGGGGATCAAAAGCAGCATTCATGAAGAAAGTAATCGATAATCGTGCACTCTTCATCGTGGGCGGTGCATCACTAGTTCTTAAAAAAGGTAAATTAAAGTTTTTATAAGATTCGTCTAAAAGGGAATGTGGGGAGACCCGCATTCCTTTTTAGTTTATGTAAAGTAAATTCAATTGACTTAAGTTCCATCCCTTTAGTACACTAGGAAGGGATTTGTTACTAGGAGGTGAGTGGCCATGTCACTCAATTTTTTACCGATTTTATTAATTTCGATGCTGTTGTTTTTTGTATTATTTTTTGGAATTGGATTTATTCTTAATATGCTTTTACGGATGTCGTGGATCATGGCTATTATCTACCCAATTATTGCGGTAGCAATTATTCAAGAGGTTTCCTTTCTCGACTATTTCACTTCACCGGGGAATGCATTTAGCTCTTTAGGTAATAGCATCATGACTTTGGCTCCTTTAGATATTGCGATTTTACTTAGCGGTCTTGCTGGCGCAATTTTATCAGGAGTGGTCATTAAGCTACTTCGAAAAAAAGGATACAGAATGTTCTAGAACCCCTTTTCCATATACTAGTTTTGAATAGAAACGTAAGGTTTTGTAATGAGATTCCTACGTTTCTTTTTTATTGTCTAGCTGTAAGCGCCATCGGCTCGAGTAATAAGCCAATCGCTACGGAAGGTAAAAGGCACCTTCTTTCAGCGCT
>NZ_JBALOX010000119.1:3155-3801 GCF_036965165.1 Bacillus sp. JJ1521
GGACGTGGCGGTAGTTAGTCGATGTTCCTCAGTGCTGGCGCCTTCCACTTTTCGTTCTTTACAATTATTTTCCACCCATAAACGAATAATTTCTAACCGAAATGGAAAGAAATAGAGTCGTGAGAGGAGTGGAAAATGTGTTTCATTTAAACACAACCATAAAAAGGAGTGCAATGACGATATTATTTGCATTTGCACTGTTTACAACGTTCCAATCTTTTTCGGGAGTGCAGACAAAAGACCTAACAAATTGGGCAGGCGACCAAATCAAAGGGAAATCACAAACGGTTGTACTCAAAAGTGTAGGACTGGCGTCAAAATTTATGTTTTTTATACATGGGAATAAAGCGGTAGAGGCTTCAGCGATAGAAACGACATTGCCAATCGAAGAAGCAATAGACTTTTCAAAATATCCGACACAATCAGTTGTTGCGACTGGATACACGGCAGGGATTGAATCAACAGGTAAAGATGCAAATCACCCGTCGTACGGGATCACATACTCAGGTGTTAAAGTTAAGCGAGACCTATACTCTACAATTGCTGCCGATTTGAATGTTTTCCCAATCGGAACCATCCTGTTTATCCCTAATTATGGGTATGGTGTAGTTGCTGACAAAGGCGGAGCTATTAAAGGTAATAAAAT
>NZ_JBALOX010000120.1:0-7194 GCF_036965165.1 Bacillus sp. JJ1521
CACTAATAATGGGTATATATAGAAGGACATAAATAAAAAAATCAAAGCTAATAATCCAAATAAAAAGAGCATGATATATTGAATATTCCCTTCCAAATTCCACATCACAAGAAGGTCACCTACTAATACAACCCCTATAAGAAATTGTAATAGCCCAATCATACTTGACTTTTTAAAATATTTTTTAAAATGACTAAAGAACACTTTTGCTAAAGATGGTTCTTTTCCTTCTAATAAGTCTTTAATCACCCCTAGCATGGCAGAGGTTGAAGCTGGGATTGTGAAAATAGGAAGCGAGGAAATAAGCCACAACAAGTTGATGAAACAAATATTTCCAATCACCCCCATTACTTTGAATAATTTTCCATCATAGGAAAACATCTTTTCCACCTCTTTCACAAAGGATGAACATTAACCAATATCATTGAAATTGAATCATTCTGAGATTAAAGTCCACCAAATCACTTAGCCTGTAATATTTGTTTTAGATTATAAATGGATTTCTCTGTACCTACTTTTGGATTATCTGTTCCTTCATATTCTACTGACAGCCATCCCATGTAATTAACACTTCTTAGCTCTTCTATGACATGATGAAGGTCTACACTACCCTCCCCCGCGACTGTTCCCGAAAATTTATCTCCGGACAGTGAACGGAATGCATGGCCCTCGTACTCTTTTCCCATATTAATAAAATCCTTAAAGTGGACATGAGAAACATATTTTTTTAGTACGGAAACGGCGTGCTTTGGATCTTCATCTACTAAAAGGAAGTTACCAGTATCAAGCGTGCTTCTTACATGAGTAGAGCCAACAGCTTCGATTAATTCTATAACCTGCTCACTTCTACCGGCGAAATAACCATGGTTTTCAATTGCAAGGATGATTCCTTTTTCTTCCGCATAACTTGCACTTTCTTTTAAACATTCAATTATCCAAGACTTTCCCTGTTCAAAGGAAATGTTTTCACTTAAATCCCCACTAAAAACTCGAACGACATTAGTGTTCAAGCTTTGGGCAATATCAATCCCTTTGTACACCTTTTGAATTTCAATATTTCGTTCTTCTTTGCTTGGCTTCACAAAATTATTTGAAATATCATAAGCACTTACCAGTAGGTTTTTTTCTGACAACAATCGCTTTACTACCGGAATTTCTTTCGCTTCATCCTTCCAGTACATATCTAAAAGTTCTACTCCATCCAAACCAATTGAAGAAGCATAATCAATAAACCCAAACACATCCAAATTTTCGTTAACTGTGTATTTATGTAAACTATACATACTCACACTTGTTTTCATTTTAATCACCTCATTCATTTATTAACTTATAAAAGAAGATGCAGCTCAAAACTGCATCTACCTTATGAAAACTAGTACATTTTATCCAAAACAGCTTTAGCTGTCTGCTCAATGGATTGAAAAGTTTGATTCTTATCCTTTAATGCAATAACAGTTGTTAAAATATCAAGTAAATGAAGTTGTGCAATCTTAGAAGCAAACGCTCCGCCTTGGAGTGGCGATTCCTTTGATGCAGCTAATAAAATGACGTCTGCATACTTAGTAATGGGTGAACGTGCATGATTTGTTAAACAAATGACAAATGCGTTATTTTCCTTAGCAATTCGAATTGCATCGACAACATCTTTTGTGCTTCCAGAGGTGGAGATGCCAAAAACGACGTCATCCTTTGTTGCAAGGGCCGCGTTCATTGCCATAACATGCGAATCAGATGAATGGATAACATTATAGCCGAAACGCATAAATCGGTGATTTGCGTCCATTGCAGTGATACCGGATGAACCAATGCCGAAGAAAAACAATCGATTGGCCGAGATAATTGTTGTGGCGGCTTTTTCGAGTGCGTGTGTTTGTAATAAGTTTAGCGTATTTTCAAGGGCATGTGTGTTTTGAGTTGTTATTTTTCGTGAAACTACTTCAAGTGTATCATTTTCTTCTATTTTTCCATGAACATGTTCTTCAGGACTTACAAGGTTTTGTGCAACAGCTAACTTAAACTCCTGATATCCACGAAAACCAAGCTTACGACAAAATCGAATAACGGTTGTCTCTCCCACCCCCGACTTTTCTGCAAGGTCTGTTACGGACGAATAGACAGCTTCTTCCGTATCCATCATTACGAAATCGGCTACTTTTTGTTCAGCTTTAGTTAGTGATTTATAAATACTTGTAATCATTAAAATTGGGTTCGATTTCGTCATTGTATTCAATTTCTACTCCTTCTTTCTTGGCTTACGTTTAAAAATTATAACATTGGTTCTTTTATGCATTTTTCGTAAATTAAAAATGAATTTCTGTACCTTTATTACTAGATTCATAAATTCCACATAAGATTTTCATCATCTCAACACCATCTTCTACAGGACTAACTGTTTCATTCCCAGTACGACAGCATTCAATAAAACAATCAATTTCCGATTGAAATGCCTTAACAAAATCAAATGACAAATTGTCGATTTGAGGATTCAGATTAACAATTGTATCGTACTTTTCAGAAACGATTAGAAGCTCAGGTTCAATTTCCGCTCCACCCTTTTCTCCAAATAATTTAACAGAGATTTCATCCTTTTTTGCATGAAGTGAAAAGCTAACATCGACAAATAATGATGCACCGTTCTCGAATCGAATAAGAGCGTTAGCAAGATCCTCTACTGTATTTTTTGTTACATCAAAATCTGATGCCTTATAGTAGGATAAGTTTTCCACATTTGATCTGTTTCCAAGTTTATGATAGGTGTTGCCACTTATGGATTTTACCTTTGGACGTCCCATTAGATACCAGCATATATCTATCATGTGAACACCTAAATCAATCAATGGTCCGCCACCAGAACGTTCCATGTCAGAAAACCAACCTCCAGGATTGCCTAATCTTCGAATACAAGAGGCCTTAGCATAATAAATATTACCTAATTCATCATTTTGAATAAATTTTTGGAGTATAGCAGTGTTGCTAGCATACCGTCGGACAAATCCCACTTGGAGTAGTTTACCAGTCTCCTTTACCGTTTTTTCAATTTCCAATGCCTCGTCAACAGTTTTACACAATGGCTTTTCTACCAGTACATTCTTGCCAGCCTTAAGTGCTGCAATACTTATTTCTGCATGACTGTTATTCCATGTACATATGCTGACTGCATCAATTTCAGGATTAGCTAAAAGTTCACGATAATCAGAGTAAGTAAATTCTGCACCATAGGTCTTTGCTTTTTGTTCTGCCCTTGTTCTATTAATGTCACAAACAGCAATTATTTTGACATGATTATTGTTGGCATACGAACTAAAATGAAGTTCTGAAATGCTTCCCGCACCGATAACTCCTACCCGAATTTCTCTCATTATATGACACTCCTTACCCTGTTTAATAAGACTTGAAGTTTATTAATTTGTAACTTCTACATCGATTCCATACACCCACGGCTGAATGGCCCATACAGTATCTTGCCCCGTGATGTAGTTCTGAAGCAATAAAATTGTACCCTGTACCATGAGCATCCTTCACATAAATCTCTTCAGCCCCCGCTTCAATTAACCCCTCAATTACTACATTAACTTCAGCAGTTAATAGCTTCCGAGCCTCTTCATATAATAATCCACCTTTTTTAAGCTGTTCAGGTAGTAAAATACCCGCGATTCCTTCCATGTCTACACTCACATAGATTTTCATAACTTTGCCTTCCTTACAAGTAAACTTCTTTTTGTTGTTTAGAAGATTCGTAGATTGAAAGGATTAAATCAACGGCCTTTCTCGCTTCCTCACCTGTTACCATTGGTTCTCGGTCTTCAATAATTGCTTTAGCCATATCTTCAATAAAATGATAATGGCCAATTGACCTTACTCCCTCAATATTTTCCTGTTCAATTTTAATCTCTTTCGTAATATCCCCTTTATCCTTGGTAATCCATTCCTGAATTCCATTGTCGTCAAATATAATCGTACCCTTTTCCCCATAAAGCTCAATCCGGGTACTCCTCTCTGGAAAAACGGAGGTGGTACCTTCAATTACTCCAAAAGCACCGTTCTTACATTCAAGAACAGAAACTGCAGTATCTTCTACCTCAATGTTTCTTGTTAAAGCAGCGGCTCTAGCAAACACTTTTGTAACACCACCTGTTAACCACACAAACAGGTCAATCCCGTGGACACCCTGATTCATTAATGCCCCGCCACCGTCCATTTCCCAAGTTCCACGCCACCCTGCGCTATCGTAATAAGCCTGGTCTCGATAATATTTTAAGTAGGCATCACAAAGTATTAACTTACCAATCTCATCATTAGTGATGGCCTCTTTTACTCTTTTTACTACGCTTGTGGCCCTTCGTTGGTATACGCATCCTAACTTTACCCCTTGTTCCCTACAGGACTGTATCATTTGGGTCATACGATCTACATTTATTTCGAGGGGCTTTTCACATAAAATATTTTTTTTAGCTATAGCTGCATCAATAGCGATTTGACCATGTGTCCCGCTTGGTGTGCAAATTGAAACGACATCGATATCTTCTATAGCGAGTAGATCTTTATAGTCGGTAACATAGGTGGAAATATTAAATGCTTCGGCAAATTTCCTAGCTGTCTCCAAATTCAAATCTGAAACCGCAACAAGTTCAGTATTTGGACATGCATTAATCGCCTCAGCATGTAACGGAGAAATCACACCACATCCGATAATTCCAAACCTAATCTTTTTTGTCATTTTATCCTCCTACTATACTTGAACTTGAATTTTATAGGTTTCAAGCTTTTTAGGATCTACTTCACATCCGATACCATATCCTGAAGGTAGTAAAATTGATCCCATCTCAATTTCTCCGCTGTTTTGAATCGGATCATCTGCAAGAAAAAACGGACCATTCAAATCCGATGGGAGATGGATTCCTAAATAATTAAACAAGTGGGCACTACTTGTTAGCCCTAATGAAGATTCTGTTAACCCGCCTCCGAGTAAACCAAGATTTGCTTCCTTAGCCAATTCCCCTGCTAATTTTGCCCCAGTGATTCCTCCCATTTTGGTGAGTTTTATTACTGCATAATCACAAGCTTCAAGTCGAATGGCTTGTAATACGTCACTTGGACTCCAAATACTTTCGTCTAAAGCTATCGGTAATGATGTTTTTCTTCTCAATTCTCTATGTCCAAGTAAATCATTTGCTTTTAAGGGCTGTTCAAAAACGTCAACACCGATTTTTTCCATTTTTTTCGCTGCTTTTATTGCTTCAGGAAGAGTATATCCTTGATTTGCATCAACTCTAAAAAAGAGAGATGGTGCTTCTGCCTTCACAGTTTCTAAAACTTCCATATCGAAACCAACATTGAAACCGATTTTCACATCAACTGCTTTATATCCATTCTCACTTGCATACTTAGCTTTTTTAGCAGCCTCTTCAAGATTTCTTGTACTTATTAGATAAGATAAATCTATATGTTTTTTTGACTTACCAAGCCAAACTTCAGATAACGATTTGTTAGAGCTTTTACCAATTAGGTCATAGAGAGCCATATCAACAGCCGCTTTACAAATAGGCTGACCTTTCGAGAATCCAGAGGAAATTTCCTTGTCAATCATTTCATGGATAGTGGAAAGGTCATCAGCTTTCTTACCAAGAATTACAGGTTTGATATATTTTTGAATGGTTGAAACAACGGTCTCAATTGTCTCATAACTCCATCTATGACTTGGTCTAGCCTCTCCCCAGCCCTCGAAGCCATCTTCAGATATGATTTTTACATAAACATGCGGTGCACCTTGATTACTATCTCCAACTGTCCCCCCTGAAATTTGAAAACTTTGTTTCATTGGCAATGACAAAGGAAAGACTTCAAGGTCCTTAATAATCATTTTTACCACCTCATAAATTCCTTAATTCAGCTTTTTTGATTCCCTCCACAAATCTTTTGGTAATTTCCTGCGGTCTTGTAATCGCAGATCCTACTACTACTGAATGCGCACCATTTTTAAAAGCCATAAGTGCCTCATCTGGAGTAGATATTCTACCTTCAGCGATAATAGGCACCTTACAGTTGGAGCTAAGATCATTGATGAGATTAAAGTCAGGCCCTTCAATTTGTGGACTATATGGCGTATATCCAGAGAGTGTAGTAGAGACTAGGTCACACCCCTCTTCCACAGCAGCTATACCTTCTGCAACTGTAGACACATCAGCCATAATGAGACTGGAACTATTTTTTCTTATAAACCAAACTAAATCTGCAAAAGTGACCCCGTTTGGTCGTTTTCTAAACGTTGCATCAAGTGTTATAACATCTGTACCAGACTCAATTAGCTCAGAAACTTCCTTTAATGTAGGTGTTATAAACACGTCACTTTCCGGATAATCTCTTTTAATAATTCCAATTGTGGGCAAACTGGTAGCTTTTTGAATGGCGATTATATCTTCCTTTCCATTAGCCCTTATCGCAACGGCCCCACCCATTTTTGCAGCAAGACCCATTTTGGCCATGTACATTGAGCCATGTAACGGCTCATCCTCTAAAGCCTGACACGAAACAATTAATTGTTGGTATATTAAGTTCAAAAACTCTTGTTTTTTCATCGTTTCCCCTCTTTTTTATCGCACCAATATACTGAAAGATTAATCCACCATCAAAATACAAGAAAGGATTTTTTCTTCACACTACTCCAAAAAAATTGTCGTGCAGGTCAATTACTGAAATATTGGATACGATTAGAATAATTCATCATTAGAATGGTAAACAGTTTTCTATTATCCTTTAACGGCACTACTATAGGCTCCTTTAATAAAGTAATTTTGAAAAGCCACAAACACAATTAGTATCGGAATTAATGCAATTATTGCACCTGCAGATACAAGTCGCGTATCCGTTACGAACGTTCCTTTTAAGTCATATAGGCCAACTGTTAACGGATATGTGTTTGGATCTTGTAAAACAAGTAGTGGCCATAAGAAATTATTCCAAGAACCAATGAAACTTAAAATAGCTAATGTTGCTAGCATCGGCTTTACCATTGGGATCATGATATACCACCATATTTGCCAAGGCTTTGCACCATCAATAATGGCGGATTCGTCAATTTCCTTAGGGATTCCCATAAATGCCTGCCTCATCAAAAAGATACCAAATGCCGTAACTGCACTAGGCAAGATAACTCCAGAAAAAGACCCGATTAGATGGAGTTTTTCTAGAATTAAA
>NZ_JBALOX010000120.1:7243-33594 GCF_036965165.1 Bacillus sp. JJ1521
AATCATCATCGTGGATAAAATCACTAAAAATACTATATTTTTTCCTTTGAAATTCATACGAGCTAAAGGAAAGGCTGCTAATGAACAAAATAATAATGGTAAAAGAACTCCCCAAAAGGCTAAAATTGTACTATTCCATAAGTATAGAGGTATAGGGAGTGTATCCCATACCTTAATAAAGTTATCTAAGGTAATATTTTCAGGAATAAACTGCGGAGGAAACGAAAAGATTGCTTCATTTTGTCCCTTTAATGCAGTTGAAACTGACCATAAAAAAGGAACAATCATACCAACCATTACGACTATCAAAAAGAAATAGGAGATAATCAGGCGAACAATCTTCCTTTTATTAGGTAGATTCCGAAACTGCCTTTTTGGTTTTATGTCTGGTACTATGTTGTTATTTGTTTGTGTTGTAGGCTGCATATACTACTCTACCTCCTTAAGACGGGTTATCCAGTGTCCGTTTATTTAACAAGGTCAAAATTAATATGATAATAAATAGAAGGAAAGAAATCGCACTTGCATATCCCATTTCCAATTGCCTAAATGCTTTTTCAAAAACAAGGAATACAACGGTTTTTGATGCCCCAATTGGTCCACCATCAGTCATTGTTAACATTAATGTAAATTCCTTGAAAGCTGACATTGTTGAGATGACGGCTGTAAAAAATATAATAGGCTTCAACATAGGAAACGTAATATGGATATGTTTTTGCCAAAACCCTGCCCCATCTAATTCAGCTGCTTCATATAAATCTGTTGGAACAGATTGTAAACCCGCAAGATAAAAAAGCATATAGTAACCCAAGCCTTGCCATATCGTTACAATCGCAAGACTAATCATGACAAATCCCCTGCTAGTTAACCAATCAATAGGACTTATCCCAATCAGGCTCAACAAATAATTAAAGATCCCGTCGCTTGCAAATAACCAGTTCCATAAAATTGCTGTGATTACAACGGAAACGAGTGCCGGGAAGTAATATGTTAACCGGAATAGCTTGATTCCAATTAACTGTTGATTAACTAGAATTGCTAGGAAAACTGGGAGCACGACAAGTGCAGGTGTAACTAATATCCAATAATACACCGTATTTTTTAATGCATTCCAAAACTCCTCGTCTTTAAATGCTCGAATGAAGTTTTCAAAACCTACCCAATCTACTGTACCCATGAATACATTGTAATCTGTAAAACTAAGACCTAGGGCAGCCAGAGATGGAAGTAAGGTAAACGTCGTTAACAATATACCGGTTGGCAAAAGAAATATCCAAGCGTGTCTTGCTTTATACATACAATCACTCCTACCATAGTCACGAATGCTAGTGGCGTTTCAATCATGCTACGAATTTAAGCTAAAAATGGTAAATAGTTATTTCTTAGAAAAGAAGGCATTCACTATGCCTAAGCAATCATGAATGCCATAGAAAATTTCTATCGTTCTATTATTTAGAAGAATCCGGGTTAGGTTATATCTTATTTCGTCTTTAGAAGCTCATTTATCTTAGCTTCAGCATCTTCAATCGCTTTCTGTGGATCTTTATCCTCTAACAAGACCTTTTGGAATTCTTCGTTTACTGCCTTATTTATCTCTGAAATATTCTCAACAGGAGCAAACATATCCTTTCCAATATCTAGCTGTTTTGCAGCATAAAATTTACCTTTTTCTGCAGGGTCATCAGAATTTTCACCTTGTGTGAAGAATTCATCAGCAGCAGCTTCTTTTACTGAAGGTAGGATTGCTACAATCTTACTGAATGCTAGTTGGCTCTCAGCATTTGTAACAAACTTAGCGAATTCAATTGCCTCATCAGGAGCCTTCGATTTTGCAGAAACAGCAATATTCATTATGGATACATGTCTAAAACCAGATGAACCAACGATTGCCGGTGCTGCATCAGATTTATCATATACTTCTGGTGAAAGGTCTTTAACCTGACGATATAGTTGTGGTCCAGTACTCCACCATGCTATTTTCTCTTGCGCGTACCACTCGTTTGGTTTCGCTTGAGCTAACAAAATTTCCTTAGGAATTAGACCCTTATCAAAACGCTCTTTAAACGTTTTAAATACTTCGACTGCCTCAGGTGTATTGATTGCTGCACTCTTTAGGTCTTCCGACACTAAAGGAATGCCATTTTGTGGTAAGAATAAATGAATGTCAATTGGCGTATTTCCATAAACTCCCAATTTTTCATAAAGGGCTTCAGACATTTCCCAAGCTTCTTCTTCGGTTGCAGGAGGATGGTCAAAACCTGCCTTTTCTAATAATTCCTTATTGTATAAAATACCACCAGTCGATAGATACCATGGAAGAGCATAGGTTTTATCACCTAAATTACCAGCTTCCCACACTCCTTCAAAGAAATCACTCTTAACATCTGCTGCTTTTTCTGTAAGATCTAGAACAGCCCCAACTGCTGCAAGTTTCTTAAGATAATCTGTGTTTAAGTTCATAACATCAGCAAGTTGACCGGAAGCTGCTGAAGTTAATGTCTTTTGTTCAACATTATCATATGGAATATCCTCCCATACAACTGTAACTCCAGGATTTTCCTCTTCAAACTGATCGACTAAACCGTTTATGTAATCATCAAATGTAGGGCTTAGTGAAATCGTCCAAAACTTAATTTCAACATTCTTTTTCTCATCTTTCTTACCTTCGTCATCTTTACCTGTACTTTCGTTGTTCGAACAGGCAGTTGCAACAAAAAGCATCAAAACGATCAGTAACACTGAAAGCCTTTTCAATCTTTTCAATTCGATTTCCCCCTTTTTTATTGAAGAAGAACTCACACCACAATGAAAATTTACTCCTAAAACGAAAGTAATAGTGAATATATTCTTCACATTTTATTCTATTGCATGAAAATTATCGTGTCAATACAATTGTTATAATCTTTAGAAATTTTAATCTATAAGTCATGAGTGTGCTTATTTACCTGTAATCTTCCAATGTTACTACTCTAATTCTGTGCTATAAGTTTTCTTTCACATAAGCAATTGTTTCATCGATATGCGAGATAATCCCTGGGGCATCATGCCCTGAAAATGGGTAAACAATGATTGATTTTTCTGCATCTATGTGATTGTATACGCCGTATATAGATTGAGGTGGGCAAATTAAATCCTTGAATGCTATAGAAACTCTTGTTTTACTTTTTATCCTTGAAGCTAAATTGAGATTGTCAAAATAGGAAAGTGTTTCAAAAACAGGTTTACTCTTTTCAGGGTATCTGTGCATAAAATTTTCGATACTAACAAGTGATCCTTCGAATTTTTGTTGGATAGCAAGTTCGATATTACACATATTCGGAACATCAGCCACTACTAATGAGGGACGATTGTCTAGTGCTGCAACCGCAAGAGAAATTCCCCCACCTAGGCTTGCTCCATGCAAGCAGATTCTTGATTTATCGATTTCCTCTCTGGTAAACACAACATCGACTGCACGTTTGCAATCAATATAGATCTTTCTATAATAATATTCATATTTATCAAGAATTCCTTGAGTAGCCCATGTTCCAGTAGCACCTATTGAATACAGTGTGTCCTCCCCGCTTTCACCATGCCCTCGACAGTCTACTGCCAAAACTGCATATCCCTGAATAATCCATTTCATATAATTAGATATCGAACCTTTGTTACCACCATATCCATGAAATGTAATGATACACGGTAAGCTTTTGGTTGGATTTTTAGGTAAAATATAAAAGGCATTTATGGGTGTACCTGCAAATCCCTTATAAAACAACTCGTATGCCTCAATTTGATTGATCGGGTAGTCTATCCTTTTCATTTGAATTTGGAGTGGTGTTGAAGTTGATTCCTTCAAGGTCTCTTCCCAAAATAGTTCAAAATCCTTCGCTTTAGTCTGCTCTGGTTTGTAATTCTCAAATTCTTTGATTTGTTGTTCGTAAAATAACATTGGTTCCCTCGATTCTTTGTTTTTTTATATGTTTTTCAGTTTATTTGCTAGGTTCATTTGGAAGATCAAACATGGAGTAAGATTCCATCATATGCAACCTTGATACCACTTGGAGCAAAGATTTCCTCAAGATCCTCATGCATTAGACCAATATTATGAGAAAAATGAGTCGCGATTATTTGTCCTTCATTCGTCATAATACTTTTTTCAAGAAAAACTTTCTGTATGTCCTTAACTGCTTCTATATTAAGGTGATTTCTTCTTTCTGGTAGTAGTCCATGTGTACAATCCAAAATGGCTACGTCTATTTTTTTTGTGGATAACCATTCCCACGTTTGTTCAGGAAACCAACCTGTGTCATGACCATGAAATATCCTTTTTCCATCCTTTTCAATATAAAATAGAAAACAGGTTTCTAACGGGTTATGATCTGCAGGGAGAGGAGTTACCTTTGCTGCACCCACCTGATATGTAGTAAACGGGTGCATTAAAGTAAATGTGAAATAATTTTCAGTGTGCCATAATACTTCTTTACATTTATGGATAGCTGCGTCATTACCGTAAATATGTAGCGGATATGAAAAATCATGAGCAAATCCTGGAGTTCTCATACCCAAATCTTTGGGATTAAAATGGTCCATATGTGTGTGGGTAAATAATAAATGTTCTACTTTTGAAAGATCGAGATTATGCGATAAGACATGATGATAGGTGTCCGGTGGAAAATCAATTTTAATGGTATCATCAATAATCGTTGAGGAACGGGTTCTGATATTCTTTCCCCCTAATTCTCTTGCCTTCTTACAGTGCGTGCAATTGCAAAATAACCCCGGAAATCCTTCCGCAGCAGCTGTACCTAAAATTTGTATCTTCATATAGTCTTCCTCTCTCTTTATATAAGTAGAATTTTTCACCATTTCTAATTGAAAGCGAGATATTTACCTATTTTAAGTATATGTTTAATAGACTAAAAATTCGAACTATTACAAAATAGTAAGAAAGAGCAGGTTTTTTAGACCCACTCTTCCTAATATATTACTTATCGGCTCGAACCATTTTAAGGAATCCAGGAATATGATGCGGAGCTTGACTAGGTTTTGCAAATTCCTCTTCTACAATTGGCCACCAGTCGAACAATTCTAGGTAGATTAAATCAAAGATCATAACACCATGTGTTAATTCGATATCCTTACGAAGAGCTTTACGGAACTGTTCTGGATTATTAATATATTGATTGAGATATAGACTTCCGTAAACAAATGTCGATTCATTAATGACATCCATAGCTAGTTCAGCAGAACCTTCAACACTATGTTCAGCAATTCTACCATTTGCAATTGCTTCTTCTTTTGTTACTTGTTCAAAGTACGTACCTGTCATGATGAAATCTAATGTTTCAGCATAACCAGTCTTGTGATAATCTGGTGAAGTCCAGCTATAATCCGGTTGATGTGTTTTACTTGCCCAGTTTACACCCTCGCTGTAATAATCAGAATACCATGCTCCTACATACGTACTAAAATAAACTTCGTCTTTAATATCATGGATTGTTTTCTCTGCCTTTTTAAAGAAAGACTGGATATTCCCTGCACGCCATTCAATCCATTTTTGGTAGAAAGGACCTTCTACAATATTTTGCTGGCCGTTCCCGTCAAATTTGATTTCAAAAATATCTTGTGGGAAATTCTCAACCTGTTGACCAATATACTCTTCAAATTTTTCACGGCTTAATTCACTAAAGTCAGCGTAAATATTATTGTATCTTGCGCGGTCTAGAACAATTCCATCCACATTATAATTTGTAACTAATTCTTCAATGATTCCTAATTCATAATTTTGGACATCCTTACGAATTGGGTTAACAAATGTTGAATGTCCTGCTGCTTGTGAAGAAGGTACAAGTTTTGTTTCAGTAGATGAGATATCGATTGCATCCCCAACCTTCACATGATCAAGTAGCCAAGTTCTTGCAGTACCGTGACCAGATAAAACGTAACCGTTTTCAGGAATTTCTAAGGCTGGAGTTCCAAATGTGTTTCGGTCAGAAACCTGTGTTACAATTCCATCTGTAACTTGAACTTCTGCCCCCCAACGGTTTGCTGGTGAGACATCATACTTGTCTGGAGTATACAGAACAAGATAATTTGTATTTCTTGTAGTATTTGAACCGTCAATTTTTCTTGTTTCTCCATTAGCTGCTGTGGCCACCCTTGAGCCTTCATAAATAACGGATTGCCATTCTGGGTTCTCATATGCTGGCCCTTCTTGGAAAGTTGTGCTTCCCTCTGAGAATACATTGATAGCCGCATGGACCTTTATTCCGAATTTATGTGCCTCTTCTATCACATTTTCTAATAAATCATAGTTCTCTGGGTATCCTTGAAATTTATCAATCCTCTTAGATGTACTTGCATGAGGAGCTAAATTACTATTGTAGGCAACAAAACCTGTTGAATTTTTTATATCTAGAATTATCGTGTCAATATTTGCTTTAGCCGTTTTGCCAACAATCTCTTTCACTTTTTCTTTCGTATTAAGATATTCGATATTTGCTGACAAATCATACCAGAGAATTCTAGCTTTTTTATCCGGATCTTTTACTATGTTTTGTAGTACATTCTTTCTAGCAGTATCATTCCCACCTTTTGCTGAAACCGGAATAACCAAAAAAGTTAACAATAAGAAAGCAGTAACAATAGCAATAAATTTTTTCATATTTCGCTCCCTCTTTTTCCTTTTCTATTCTGTTTACTTTTATGTATCTCAACGTTGCAAGAATGCCCACCCTCCTTTTTTGAATTATCTAAATAATAGCACATTTATTGTGAAAGAAGAATATTTTCTCCTTTCATTTAAAATAAACAGGAAAAATTATCTATATTTTTGGTTTATATAACTTTTTTTCACATAATCACCTAAGACTAAGGTCCTGTTTTTAAAGTAAAAAATATATTCTCTCAGTACACAAAAGACACCATTTTTAGCACTAGCCTGCTTTTTGTTATAATATAAGCTAATAGAAAGATTAGATAATGAGGTGAAATTTTATGGCTTTTGGCATTAATCGAAAGGAGCTTGTTGAGTGGAAGAAGAAGGTTTCCAAAGGGGAAATTGCCTTTCTTACTCATTATTGGATTNNGGAATGGGGACAGCAATATGGAATCCCTTCGAAATACATTCATAACAGGACAGGCTTCCCTCATTTTGATTTATTAGGTGAAAGACAGATTGAAATTTTACGAAATGAAAACATGCTACATCAACTAGATAGGTTCAAATGATAAGCAATTAGTACTATTTTCTTTTCAACAAATTTCTGTAAAATAATAAAAGGATTTGAAAGGAGAACAATGTTATGCTAAATGAATTTAAAAAATTTGCCCTAAAAGGCAATGTGATTGACCTTGCAGTCGGAGTCATTATTGGTGGGGCATTCGGTAAGATTGTGTCATCACTTGTGAATGATATTATTATGCCGTTAGTAGGATTTTTGCTAGGTGGTGTAGACGTTTCTAAGGCCTCTATCCCCTTTAATGGCGAGGCAATCATGTACGGTGCTTTTCTACAAACGGTTGTAGACTTTTTAATTATTTCTTTCTCTATCTTTCTTTTTGTCCGCTTTTTCCAGCGTTTCAAGAAAAACGAAGAAGAAAAACCTGCTGCTGAACCAAGTCCAACGAAAGAAGAACAGCTACTTACTGAAATTCGTGATCTCTTAAAAGAACAACGCGGGTAATTGAAAAAAGGTTGTCCAAAGTCTGATATAGACTGGACAACCTTTTTTATACTTCCCATGGAAGTGTAATGCTGAATTTCGATGCCATTTTCTCGTTTTCTTTTTTCCGTCTTTTTCGATTTTCCGCACGTTCTTTTGCAGATTCATGAAGCATCTTTTCTTCCTCAGACTTTGGAATTACTTTCGGAACCGGCTTAGATTTCCCATTCTCATCTAATGCAACAAAGGTTAAAAACGACAGTGCACAAATATTCCGTTCTCCTGTATATAAGTCCTCGGCGATAACCTTTACAAAAACCTCCATCGATGACCTTCCCGTGTAAGTCACAAAAGCCTCCAAACATACGGAACTACCTTCATGAATCGGGTGTAGAAAATCCACTGAATCTGTTGATGCGGTAACAACTGGAGAGCGTGAATGTCTTACTGCTGCAATCGAAGCAACATCATCAATATAGGCCATGAGTTTGCCACCAAACATCGTTCCATGATAATTCGTATCCGGCGGAAATACATTACTTGTCTTCACAACAAAAGATTCCCTACAATGCTTTGCCTCGTCCATATGTATATCCCCCTATTATTTTTATAGTATTCTTCTCATCATTTTTATTTGTAATTCATACCTCAATGAACATCGTATGCTTTTACAGTTTTAATTTCAATCATTTTTCAAGAAAAAACGTTAGCCAAATGGCTAACGCAGGTTAGGCAGTGAATTTTTGTTCAAGCCGTCCAAATGAATAAACACGATCAATAAACAAAGCATATATCGAAGCCAATATTTGCTGAAAGAGCATTCCGACAACAACTGGAACGGCAACTTCTGCTGGGAAGAAGGTAATTGCGATGACGGCACCTGCGCTAATATTACGCATACCTCCTGTAAAAATAAGAGCGATGATGACGTCTGAGTCTAATTTCATTAAACGACCGATTCCCCAGGCGATTAAATAGCCACAAAAGGCAATAATGAATACGACTACACCGATCATAATCAGTTTTGGGTTAACATTTTCTAAATAGGGAGCTATATCGGCACTATTAATCATGACAACGACTCCAAGTCCAATTTTTGAAAAAGGCGCCAAAGTCGGGCTAAGTTTTTTTGTACAATTGCCCTTTGTAAAATGATTAACGAGCATACCGAGAATTGATGGAAGCACAACCATGAAAAAGAGTCCCTGCATTATACTGAGTACATCCATTTCAACGTTACTTCCGACAAATAACTTTAAGCTATACGGCACGACAAATGGAGAAATCAATGTACTAATTAAAATAATAGTAAGTGTCAGTGCAATATTTCCGTGCTTCATCGCAACCCAGATAAAGCTTGAAATACCAGTAGGAATAACAACTGCTAAAATCAAGCCAGTGATGGTAAGGCTGTCACCCGGAAAGGTTAAATGACCAACAATCCAGGCCCAGGCAGGCATAATTAAATGTAAAGTAAAAAGTGCAATTATGATTGGAAATGGATGTGTGATTGCTTTTTTTAATGAACTAAAACTTGAACTTAATGCTCCTGAAAAAGTAATGAATGCAAAAAACCATGGTACTAAATATGAAAAAGGCGCTAAATATGCAGTAAGTAATACGCCTAATACTACACTTGTAGGTGTTATGAGTGGCATGAGTTTCTCTAATTTTTTGTTGAGTTTTTGTAACATCATCATTCTCCTAGTATATCAATCTACCACTATCAAATGCGCCAAGCGTATTTGCTGCCCGATTTTTAGGCCCNNTAGTCTTTGATCTTACTGATCAAAAATTACCTTTGAAAAATCGTGGCATCCGCCGGAGGCTTTACTTTATTCAGTCTGCTGAATAAAGTTAAAACCATTATTTAAGTATACTACAATTTTAGCATTTTAGAGGTTGTCTTATAAAGGTAATCAAAAAAATTGGGTTTTATTGCTAAGAATGAGAAAAGCATCATCACCATTGTGACAATGCTTTTCATTCATTTTTAACTCGGATCATTTTCATCATATGAAAGGGTTGTGACCTGTGTATAATCGCCCTTTTCAACTTCTTCCATTGATGCATCTTCTCTTAATTCGTCCTCTGTGTCCATTCCAACTGCAATTGTTGGTTCTTCCTTTTGTTGACGTTTTTTCATAGGTAACCACTCCTTTCCTTTTTAGTATTCCCCATTATTTTAGAATGGTATTTAAAATTGTAAGGCCCCGAAAGATGAGATTCGGGGCCTTTTTTATGCTAGTGACAATATTTCGGGAATAGTGACAGTATTTTGCTGATAGTCACAGTATTTTTGGATTAGTGACAGTATCCAGGGTTCGTTGCCCCTATAGGTATAAATTTTCCTAAACTTTCACCGGAACTTCTTCCTTCACAAATCCTTCTTGATAAATTCGACTGATAATCGATTCAATTTCCGGCTCTTCCACTGTTAAATCGGTAATATTATGGGTTTGTGTAATTTGAGAAATCACATCTGATGCAGAAAACTCATCACGATTGAAGCGGATCCACTTTCGGTTCCCTTCCACTTTGCAGAGTTCCCCGTTTGAAACGTGTAAGTCTACTCCATTTTCCTCGACATCGACAATCAAAGTCCGCATTTTCCCATAGCGAGACTTCACAGCGGCAATATCGCCATCATACACCTTTTGGCCATGATCAATCAGGACCATTCGTTTGCACAGCTTTTCAATGTCTTCCATATCATGGGTTGTTAAAATCACCGTCACGTTTCGAAGCTTATTAATTTCTTGAATAAATTCGCGCATTTTCTCTTTTGCAACAACATCAAGACCAATTGTTGGTTCATCTAAAAATAGGATGTCAGGGTCATGTAAAAGGGATGCAGCAATATCGGCCCTCATTCGCTGACCTAGTGAAAGTTGACGAACAGGTGTGTTCAAAAACTCACCTAAGCCCAATATATCTGAAAAAGTAGCCATATTTTCTTTATAACGTGCCTCTGGAACACGGTAAATTTCCTTTAGTAATTCAAATGATTCAATCGTTGGCAAGTCCCACCAAAGCTGTGTCCGTTGACCAAAAACAACACCAATTTTTTTCGCGTTTTCCTTACGATTTTCATACGGGATAATCCCGTTTACACGAATAGAACCGCTTGATGGAACTAGGATTCCAGTAAGCATTTTAATCGTTGTTGATTTCCCAGCACCATTTGGTCCAATATATCCAACCATTTCCCCTTTTTCAATTGAAAATGAAATATCCTTAACCGCTTCTTTTATTTCAAATTGCCGGTTTATAACACTTTTTAAGGCACCAACGAAACCGGTCTCCCTTTTTGCAATCTTAAACTCTTTTCTTAGATTTTCAACTTCAATAATAGCCATTACACGCCCCCCTTTATCACGATCCGGCACTTTTATATCGACTAAGTCCAAGCATCCACACATTATACGCAATTATAAAAAACACGATTCCCACAAGCGGTGTAAAATACCCGATATAGGAAGGAAAATAAGGTGTTTCCTTATCTAAAATCACCGCCGCCGGGAAGTAGTTCACAAATCCAAATGGAACGACAAACGCTGTTACCCATTGGACCAACTTCGGATAAATGGAAAGCGGATAGTTCGTTAAATTTCGGGCTGGATACATCACGACCCAATAAAAACGCTCTGATTTTGTGGTCCAAAAAGCAATTGCGGAAATGAAAACGAGTAGCCCACCTTGAACCAAAATTCCACCTATTACAGCACCAAGTAAAAAGAGGATTTTACCAAATTGCCAATGAATATCAAGGGCATTGCTTACCCAAATAAAAACAAGAATGCTAAATATGAACTGACCCGCTGCCCCAATATCAAATTTCATCGCCATAAAATGAAAGAATGGATTAATGGGTCGAACGAGAAACCGGTCAAAGGTCCCATTTACAATATATGTATCCAAGCTTCTAAAATGGAAAAAGAGAATGATACAAAATCCCCATGACAACACGGCAAACGCAAATAAAAACAGCAACTCATAGAAATTCCATTTTCCTAGTTCTTTAAATTGATAGAGCATGATCCACATTGTAACAGCCGTTCCAGTATAGGCGGCAACCATTCCAACAATGCGCATGATAAACGCAAAACGATACTGCATTTGGGCACGTACACCTGCCCCAACAAGACGAAAATATAAACGAACATAATCTATTATTTTCTTCATCATTTACCCTCCCTGCACAATCACTTTGTTTGAAGCTTTACGCCAAACAAAACGGAGGGTTCCGTAAGACACAGCCACCCAAAATAGCTGAATACCAAAAGATAGAAACACAGCGCTTCCCGAAATTTCTTCTATGAAAATAGCATTCGGAATAAAATAGATTCCTTGAAATGGTAAATATGTCGCAAACGTTTGCAACCACCCAGGGAAAAACCATAACGGTATGACAGATCCGGATAAAAGTGAAACAGAAAAATAAAAGATATCCTCGATTCCCCCTGTTTCAATGAGCCAAAACGTAAATAAGCCAAATGTCAGCTCAATACAGTACCGAATGAGAAAACCTAAAAACCCCGAAATAATAAATAAAACCCACGTCTGCCATGTGGTTGGCAAGCTCAGATCAACAAATAAAAACAAGACAATATATAACGGAACTAATGCGGTTAGCATATAAAATGCGACACTGCCAAAATCGGCAAACAAATATCGTAGAGGCACATCAAATGGTCTCATTAATTCGAGCGCAATATCGCCCGTTCGAACCTTTTCCTGCAGTTCCCACAACGGCGTTCCAGCACCATTCACTGCCGTTAAAAACTGACTGACGACGACATAAGTAAGCATAGCGGTTAAAGATATCCCACTTGCTTCTTCTTTACCAGCATAGAGTGCATACCAAATCGACATCCACATTAACAAAAAGATGATATTAGAAACCAGCCTGGTCCACACATCAAATCGATAGGCGGCTGATCTCATAAAGGCTTTTTTCGTAAAAGCCGTATACATTTTTACCGTATCCATCAAGTCACCTCTATCAAACGATCAACAGTTTAAGCTTTTAACAGATTTTTCTTTATAGTAGCATAATTGTCTATCTTTCGACTAGGCTCTTTCTCTCTTTTTGGAGCCAAATCTAGTAACGCTCTGTTCTATCAAGATGGCGACAACTGTTCCAAGAACGAGTCCGTTATTTAAAATAGATGTTAAAATAGGTGGCACATCCTGAAAAGCGCTTGAGGGCACAAACATTGACCCTACCCCTACAAATAAAGAAAAAACAATAATCATCCGGGAACGACTTTTATTAACCAGATTTTCAAATGCAGCTAAAGCTGGCAGCATTAGATTTGCGAAAATAATAAATACCGTTGCATACCCAATCGGTGCTGGCAATCCCGAAACAAAGTTCATTATTTTAGGAAAAAAACTAATCCCAACTAAAATAAAACTACCAACAATAAACGGAAGTCTTGTATTTATTTTCGTAGTCGCAATAAAACCTGCAGCTCCTGAGATCGGAACGGGTGCGACCGCTGAAAAAAGTCCCGCAAGAATTTGGTTTACTCCCGCCATAAATCCTGCCGGGCGAAATCTAGTCTTTTCAGTTTTAATATTTTGGGACTGTAGCACCTGCTCGACAACTCTTACACTCGCGATTAAATTCGTTAATAATAATAGAGTTACAAGGATTGATGTAGCGATCATGCCACTATCAAAAACCGGATTCCCAAAGGCAAAAATGTGAGGAGCTTCAATTAATTTATCCGAGGTGACTTTGATTGGCTCAGTTAAACCAAACACAGCAAAAATGATCCAACCAAGGGCTAAGCTGATAAGAACCGAGTATTGCCTTAATGCTCTTGGCCCTTTTTCTGCAAAAATAAATGTAAAAAGAATAATAAAAAGACAAAATCCGGCGATTTTTAGATTTACCGTTTCTTCACCACGGTAGCCAACCCCGAAGATACCATTTAAGAACGAACCACTCAACTGGAGAGAAAGTAATATTAAATAAGTACCCGTTACAACAGGTGTAAACAACTTTGAAAGTCGATCAATAACCCCCAATACACTTAGAAGCATAAACAGAATCCCACTAACTAAAATTCCCGCTTCTATCGCTCGGAGCGTCTCATCTCCTGACCCGTACAAAGTTGGTCCTAAACCAGCATAAATAATAAAAACGCCCCACCATAAGCCAGCAGGTCCTTCATTAATCGGCAAACGATGCCCAAAATACACTTGAACCAAGCCTGATAACCCGAGTACAAGGAATGTCCGTGCTACAAAGCTTGCAGTTACAGTTGGATCCATTCCATAAAGAGCCGCAATCGCGATTGGCGCCACAATTGAACTCGCTATAATAAAGGCTAGCCATTGTAATGAACTAAAAAAAACTTTCAACTTCCTCATCCCTATTCTAAAATGTCTGCACTCTCATTTTATCATTATTTTCAATATGTGAATGTTTGTTATAATGATTATATGCTCTAATTTTAGCATATGGAGGAAAATTTATGATTCGTTTTGGAGTGGTCGGAACCAATTGGATAACAGATGCCTTTTTAGAAGCAGCAATTGGTATCGAAGATTTTTCATTAACTGCTGTTTACTCACGTACGGAGGAACGCGCAAAAGAATTTGCGGAAAAATATCAAGCGCCCTATACGTTTACTTCGATTGAAGAAATGGCGCAATCTAATGTCATTGATGCAGTTTACATAGCAAGCCCTACATCCTTTCATGCCTCTCAAGCCATTATTTTATTTAATCATGGCAAGCATGTTCTTTGTGAGAAGCCAATTGCCTCAAATACGAGAGAACTAAAGGAAATGATTCAAGCAGCAAAAGATAATAAAGTGCTTTTAATGGAGGCTATGAAATCGGGATTTCTCCCTTCTTATTCAAGCATTCGAGAGAATCTACATAAAATTGGTCCAGTACGGCGATATTTTGCGAGCTATTGTCAATATTCATCCCGCTATGATGCTTATAAGAAAGGAACGATATTAAATGCTTTCAAACCTGAATTTTCGAATGGTTCGTTAATGGATATTGGCGTGTATTGCGTGTATCCGATGGTGCAATTATTCGGAAAGCCAGATTCTATTAAAGCAAGTGGACTGATGCTTGATTCTGGCGTGGATGGCGAAGGTAGTATTCTTGCTCATTATAAGGAGATGGAGGGAATGATGATGTTTTCGAAAATCACGAATTCTTATATCCCTTCTGAAATTCAAGGTGAAAATGGCAGCATTCTTATTGATAAAATTTCATCTCCCGAGAAAGTTGAAATTCGCTATCGGGATGGCAGAGTTGAGGATATCTCCATACTTCCCGAGCAACACACGATGTATTACGAAGCAAAGGAATTTATTGAGCTTGTTAAAAATGGTTCATTGGAATCAAGAATTAACTCTTATGATAATTCAATCACTGTCATGGAAATTCTTGATGAAGCCCGAAACCAAATGGAGTTAGTGTTTCCAGCAGATCGATAAATGTTAGCTATATCATTCTGGCTGAAACATCGGGGTTTTGCGTTACCTTTTTGACTGTTTCCGAGGGCAATTGGGCACGATTACGTGGTTTGCGTTACCAAATTGGCTTTTTCCAAGAGCGATTAGGTACGATTACGCGGTTTACTTTGCCCTTTTAGTTATTTCCATGAACAATTGGGCACGATTACGTTGTAAAAAAAGGCGCTTGCGAATTTTTAGCCGCAAGCGTCATTTTTTACCTCATAACTTTTTCAATGCATCTGCAACTGGCTCAAAGCCACTAACAAGGTCGAAGGATTGATGATATGTATGTTCCTCTGTTAAGGAAGCTACAATCACTTTTGCAACATCCGCACGAGGGATTGTATTACTTGTTAAATTCTTACCAACCGTAATCTTCCCAGTGCCTTCTTCATTTAATAAACCACCAGGTCGAACAATGGTATAAGTTAAATCACTTTGTTCGAGCATTCGATCCGCATAGTGTTTTGCCACATAATAATGACGAATGGCCCCACCCCATTTTTCACGGTCATTTGCACCTAACGCACTTACCATCACAAAACGATTAACTCCACTTTGTTCTGCCGCTTCAATTGTTTTCACAGCCCCATCAAGGTCGATTAATAATGTTTGATCTGGACCTGTGTGACCACCAGAACCTGCAGTAAATACAAGCGCGTCACAGCCCGAAATCGCGTCACGAATTTTATCAACACTGTCTGCAATACTTGCCAAAACTGTTTCAACACCCAAATTCTCAAAATGGGCTACTTGCTCTTGTTTACGTACCATCGCAATCGGCGTATGCTCACTACTTTCCTTTAAAAGCTCCACCACATGTTTTCCAATTTGTCCATTTGCTCCAACTACACAAACTTTCATCCTTCTAGCCCCTTTCAACAGTATTTCTTCTATTATTACAAGTTAGGAAGGGGATATCAAAGGAAACGGCTTTTAATGAAAAAAGGACCACTGAGCGTATGTACTCGTGTGGCCCTACAATTTATACATATAGTGATTGTGCTTGCATGCGGTACATTTGGGCATAGATGCCACCATGAGCCAATAGTTCGTCATGGGTACCTTGTTCTTTAATAACACCTTTCTCTAATACGAGAATGCGGTCTGCGTTTTTGATTGTTGAAAGGCGGTGAGCAATAATAAAAGTAGTACGTCCTTTCTTTAGAACCTCCATAGCATGTTGAATGATCTCTTCTGTCTCCGTATCAATATTTGAAGTGGCTTCATCCAATATTAAAATGGCAGGGTCAAACGCTAATGCACGTGCAAATGAGATAAGTTGGCGTTGACCAGATGAAAGTGTACTTCCTTTTTCAATAACCGGTTCATCGATCCCTTTTTCAAGATTCTTCAGGACTCGTTCTGCACCAACTGCTTGTAATGCCTCTTCTACTTTCTCTCGAGTTATTTTCGGGTCATTCAAGCTGACATTCGAGGCGATGGTTCCTGTGAACAAATACGGATCCTGTAAAACGATTCCCATATGCTCTCGGATTGTCTGTCTTGGCAATGACGTGATGTCGATTCCATCGATATAAATCTTCCCTATCGATGGATCATAGAATCGGAATAGTAAATTCATGATTGAGCTCTTTCCTGAACCGGTATGACCAACTAAAGCAACCGTTTCACCACGTTTTGCCTCAAATGATAGATGCTTTAATACATATTCATCATCTTTATAGGCAAAAGTGACATCTTCGAATACAACATGCCCATCATATCTGGGCATTGTTTTCACTGATACCTCTTCGCCATTTAAATCCAACACATCAAACACGCGTTTCCCTGCAACAAGAGAGCGTTCAAGTTGTGAAAACTGATTCACAACATTCGTAATTGGATTAAATAGCCTTGTTAAATAGTCAACAAAGGCGTATAGCGTACCAGCCGATGCAACTTCCCCAACTGATAATGATTGCGTTCCAAAATAGAAAATGAAAATCGTGAACATGATAAGACGCAATGTATTGACTAAATTAAAAGAAGTGGCTGAATCTAATAACAATAATTTTCTTCCATATGCATAATGCACATCATTCATCTCATCAAATTCCTTCGTCATTTGCTTTTCACGACGAAAGGCTTGAATAATTGTCATTCCCTGAATAGATTCATTAATCATGGCATTGATATCGGCAATTTTTTTACGAATCACCTTATTATACTGTGATGCGTATTTCCGGTATAAAATCATCCATATATACATGATTGGAATCATAAGCAATGCAAGCATCGCCATTTTCCAATTCAGTATAATAAGTGCAATGTAAACACCCGCAATGGAAATAAAACTTGTTGCAAAGTTAGATAGTACCTGCACGTATAAATTTCGAACAGCCTCTGTATCATTCGTAACCCTCGCAACAATTTTTCCAGCAGGTCGCTGATCAAAGTATTGGATTGGCAATGTATGAATATGACCAAATACATCCTGGCGCAATTTTTGGATAACGCGGTTGGCCCCAACCTGTAAATAGATATACATAAAATATCGCAAAATCGCAGTTGCAATTGCTAAAACTAAATATAAGCAAAGCAACCAGGCAATCGGCTGAACTTCAATTTTACCAATGACCATATACTCATCGATAATGTACTTTGCAATAAATGGACCTGCAAGATCTGTAAATACTGCAATCGTTAAGAAAAATAACCCCCAAAAAATTGGTCCCTTGTAATACATCGCATATTTTGTTAATCGTTTTCCTGTACTCATGCCCCGTCCCCCTCTAACTGCTGACGGTCAAATTGTTCCTTATACCAGCCATTTTGTCTTAGAAGTTCTTCGTGAGTCCCTTGTTCTGTAATTTGTCCTTCATCCAGCACAATAATATGGTTAGCGTGTTGAACACCGGATAAGCGATGTGTCGTAATGATCGTTGTTTTATCGCTGCGCTCATTCTGAATGTTTTCAATGATTCGTGCCTCTGTTTTCGCATCAACCGCTGACAGCGAATCATCTAGGATTAATATTTCTGGATCTTTGATAAGCGCACGAGCAATTGATACACGTTGCTTTTGTCCTCCAGATAAGGAAACTCCTTTTTCTCCTACAAGGGTTTCAAGACCCCTTGGTAAGTTTTCCAAGTCTTTTTTAAAGTATGCTAAGTGAATAGCCTTCTCAATTTCAGCATCTGTAGCATCTTCTTTTCCAAACAAAATGTTTTCTCGAATCGTACGCGAAAATAACACGTGATCCTGTGGAACATATCCAATCCAATCAAGTATTTGTTCCTTCGTTTGTGACGCAATGTCAATCCCAGCAATACTGAGTTGACCCTTTTGTAATGGATATTCACGTAATAATTGTCGTAAAAATGTTGTTTTACCTGCACCTGTTTTCCCTACTATACCAAGTGTTTCTCCTTTTTTTAGTGCCAGGGTTATCTTCTGTAAATTTCTTACCTGACTCGTTGGATATTGAAACATTAAATCGTGGAATCCAATATTATACGGTGTCGAAACGGCAACAGGGTTAATGATGTTTTTTACATCAGCTTTATAATTAAGTGTTTCTTGCACACGATCTAGTGAAGCGTTTCCTTGTTGCATGACGTTTATCAGCTCACCAATCGCAAAAATTGGCCATACTGCAAGACCTAAATAGACATTAAAAGTAACAAGTTGACCGACTGTCATTTCACCATTTGCGACGAGATAGGCACCATACCCGAGTGCGACAACATAGCTTATACCCGTTCCAACCTTGGTAATCGGACCGAATAAAGCATTGATCTTCGCTGTGTGGATATTTTTCTGGTACACTTCTTCACTTTTATCGGCAAACTCTTTTTCATCTTTCTTTTCCTGAACATAGGCACGAATGACTCTCACACCTGCGACAGACTCTAGAACATTGTCATTTAATTCTCCAAAAACATCCTGTGCTTTCATATATCGCTCATGTACAATTTTTCCTAAATACTGAATGAGCACAGCCATTATCGGAACTGGCAGCATCGAAAAGAATGTTAATTTCCACGAAATCATGAACCCCATTGCAAAAATAATCGTACCTAAAAACAAAGTGGAATCGATTAAGGTCATAATTCCAAAACCAGCTGTTAGCGAAACGGAATTTAAATCATTCGTAGCACGTGCCATTAAGTCACCTGTACGGTTCTTCTCATAAAAAGTTGGTGTCATTTTTAAAAACTGGAGCATCAGTTTTCGGCGCATTAATTTTTCAAGATTTAATGAACCTTCAAATAAGCGGTACTGCCAAAAAAAATTCAAGAAATAGCCAGCAACAATAATTGCTACGAAAATTAGAATATATTGAATCAATAACGCCCTTGTCATGTCCCCTGCTGTTAAAACATCAATAATCGATCCAAGCAAATATGGTGGAATAACCTCCAACACAGTAGCGATCATTAATAGGACAATTGCAATTGTATATTGCAACCAATATTTTTTAAAAAACCAGCCTAGCTTTCCTAATACCTCAAACATATCTCATACCCTCTCTCTCTTTCATGACTGAAAGAACCCGAGCTACCCACTATCTAGCAACTCCTTTTTGAAAATCAATACTCGTCGTTTGTTCCACATTGTCTCTACTCCCTTTCAGTCGAATTCACTAAAAAATTTCACACAAAAAAGATGCATACCCTAAAAAGAGCATGCATCTTTTGTAAAAGGTATAGTTGGCGTACCAATACCTTTTATTGCGTTAGGATTCTATAATCCTACAAATAAGAGGTATGGACAATGTATAAAATTGTTGTTTAGGTTGCGTTTATTGAGATCTCTCATTGTCCTTTCCTCCTTTGTAAATTTTTTATTAGTGTTCTTGAAGATTACCATTTTTTTCATACAATTGTCAACTATCAAATTACTGTTTTTCTTCGTTGTTTCAAAAAATGGGTGAAATCTCGTCACGAATAAAAACAAAAGGACTAACAAAAAATGTAAGTATTACTTGATAAAGTTTGGGGGCTAAGATGTTGGACATTCCTGAATTAGTTTTACGCATTTTCCTCGGTTTTATAATCTTATTTTCGCTTACTCGAATCTTAGGAAGAAAAGAAATAAGCCAAATGACTTTTTTTAATTTTGTGTCTGCGATTGCAATAGGTTCGATTGCTGCCAACTGGATCACGACGAAAGACTTCAGTATCCTCAACGGAATCCTCGCCCTGGGTGGATGGGCTCTTTTTACATTGTTCATGAGTTTTATCGATATAAAATCTAAATCAGCAAGAAAAATCACAACAGGAGATCCAATTATTATAATTAAAAATGGAAAAATTATGGATCATGCTCTAAAAAAAAGTCGACTTGATATTGATACATTAAATGCGATGCTAAGACAAGAAAACGTCTTTTCAATGGCAGATGTAGATTACGCCATTTTTGAAACAAATGGGATGCTATCTGTTCTGAAAAAAGAAGGTAAGCAATCATTGACTAAAAGCGATATGAATATTGCCCCTGCCATAACAAAAATCTATCCAATCCCAACTGGGGTCATATCCGATGGGAAGATCATAACAAAAAATTTATCAAAACTGAATTTAACGCAAAATTGGCTCGACCATCAGCCTAGTCAAGCAGGAATAACATCGCCTTCTGACGTCATGTATGCAGAAGTGCAACAGGATGGCTCACTTTTCATAGATAATAAGGGACATATCCTACATTAAAATCGATGAAGTATTAAAAAAGTGTAAAGCATGAGGGCATGTGTCAAATTTGGACATGATTCTTGAAGATCGTACAAGCAGAATCTGATAAAAATGATTCAAAAGCGACTTTTTTTGAGGAGGTTTTCATACAATGCTTTTAGAGGTGATGACAAATGGCAAGAGTTAAATATACAGAAGCCGACGTCAATTTAGTAGCGAGGATGATGAGAGCAGAAGCCGAAGCAGAAGGACGACTAGGGATGCTGATGGTTGGTAATGTTATTGTAAATCGAGCTGTCGCCGAATGCTTAGATTTTAAAGACGTAAGATCAATTCGTGAAGTTATTTTTCAGGTACAAGGAGGAAATTATTCGTTTGAGGCCGTACAAAAAGGGAATTTGTTTTATAATCCAGCAAGAGAGGTTGAAAAAAAATTGGCTAGGCAAACATTAACCCATTGGAGACAACATCCTTCAAAGTTTTCTCTTTGGTACTTTAATCCGTATGCTCCGTGTCCGCCAACCTGGTATGGTCAACCATTTGCAGGACAATTTAAAAATCATTGTTACTATGAACCGGAGGCTAATACATGTGATAGTGTCTATAGAGGATAACCCCACGGATAGTGGGGTTCTTTTATGCATCCCATTTTTTTATCATGCACAAGGCAATTGTCGATTATGAAAACTTCGCATCAATATTTCGTAAATGATCAAGGTCTTTTTCCTTCACAAGTAAGCTTGTGACGATATAAGTAATAAGCGAGAAAAGTACAGGCAAGACTACAGAATGCATCCCAAAAACCTCCGGATAGGTCGTATAAATCAGAATATAACTTCCAACACCAACAAGGATTGAGGATATGGCTCCATATTTATTCCCTCGTCTCCAATACAATCCAAGCACAACTGGCCATATAAACGCAGCCTCTAGCCCACCGAATGCAAATAAATTTAGCCAAATGAGCAAATCGGGAGGATTAATCGCCAATATGAAGACAAGGACTCCAATCAAAGCTGTTACACTCATACTCATTCGTTTAACAACTTTCTCAGATGCATCAGGCTTTATGTAATTTAGATACACATCTTTTACAATCGATGAACCAACTATTAATAATAATGAGTTAACAGTAGACATGATCGCAGCCATCGGTGCAGAAAGAACAACCCCAGCTAACCAGGGCGGTAATACCTCCATCGCCAACAACGGCATAACCGTATCTGGAACTTCAATCCCGGGAAGAATCGCTCTAGCAAATACACCTGATAAATGCATGCCAAGCATGATAAAGCCAACTACAATCGTTCCGATAATCATCGCTTGGTGCATCGCTTTTGCATGTCGATATGACATTGCCCGTACAGCAATCTGAGGCAATCCAACAACTCCTACCCCCACAAGAATCCAAAACGAAGATAAATATAATGGAGTAAGGGAACGATCATGCCCAAATGGTGAGACGAGGTTTGGATTTTGCAAGGTAAGCTCTTCTATTATTGCTGGTACTCCCCCACCTGCAATAATAGTTCCTAATAAAATGATTAAGGTCCCGACAAACATGATAATACCTTGGATTGTCTCTGTTAGAGCGACAGCACGAAACCCACCAATCGTTACATAAACTAAAATAGAAACTGCAAAAATAAATAATGAAGATGTATAAGACAAACCTGTCAAGGACTCAATTAACCTGCCTCCACCAACCCATTGGGCAGTCATCGATGCAAATAAAAAAATAATAATACTTCCTGATGATAGTAAAACAACCCATTTCGAATTATAGCGCTCCTTTAAAAAATCAATCAGGGTTACAGCATTGATTTTACGTGCCACAATCGCAAATTTTTTCCCTAAAACGGCAAGAACAAAATACCCTGTGACCACTTGAATCATCGCAAGCAATACCCAGCCGAGCCCTATATTGTAGGCAGCACCTGGACCACCAATGAAGCTACTGGCACTTCCATACGTAGCAACCATTGTCATGGCAAGTACAAATCCACCTAGCTCACGACTTCCTAAAAAATAATCTTGGAGAAATCCAGTGCTTTCCTTCAAATGTCCTGCAGCATAAATACCAATAAAAAAAATAATAACTAATAAACCAAGGAAAGGAATCATAACTTCCCAATTCATAAGGAATCCCCTCCCTCGTCTTCTTCAAACGGTACTTCTTTAAAGATCGATTTTACAAGAATGATGACTAAAAAGACAACAACTAGAAACCCAACTACACAACTATAAAAGAACCAGCTTGGAAAACCGGCAATATAACTATATTCGTCAACAGGTTTTGACCCTAATCCATAAGCAAAACCAAACCACCATAGGAAGTTAAAGACAGCTAAACCGACTCCAATTAGCGCTTCCTTTTTGGCAACCTTGTATCTTCGATCACCTGTATATTTTCTCTTATCCATTCTGAATACCCCTCAATTAATGATTAGAATGATCTTATATTCCCTATCCTACCCAAAAATCGTCTTTCCTCATCAAAAAAGCTACCTAAGAACCATGCTTAGGTAGCTTTAGACTAATTTATTCAGCTGATTTTTCACCATCAATTAAATAATTGTACTCAGATCGATTGACAGGTTCGAATCCTGTTGGATTATAAAATCTTAACAAGTCACCATTTACAACCTTATCAGAAGTAGCTAATTTTTCTTCAACAATGTCTTGAAGCTTTTTCGCAGTATCTAGCTGGTCTTCTGTAATTTCAGTACCTGTTGCTGAATCATAAAACTTACCCTCGACTGCAGTAATTGTTGGACTTGCGAAATCACCATTACGGAATGGAACGACTTGATCATGTTGCTCAGACAGTAAATCTGTACCGAATTGGACATAATCTTTTGTATCAATTCCAAGCAAGTGTAAAAGAGTTGGAAGAAGATCGATTTGACCACCGTATTGGTGCGAGACCCCACCTTCCATTCCTGGAACACGGATAAACAATGGTACCCGTTGAAGTGAAGTATTATCAAATGATGTAATTTCTTCTTTTTCTAAAACTTGCTTCATGGCTTTATTATGGTTTTCAGAAATACCATAATGGTCACCATACATAATGATTATCGAATTATCGTATAAGCCTTTTTCTTTTAAATCATTGAAAAATTGCTCTAATGCTTCATCCGCATATCGTGCAGTTTGAAAATATCGATCAACCGAACGATCACCTGTTGTATGTGGTGCAAGGGTTGCATCCTCATCATTAATTTTATAAGGATAGTGATGCGTTACTGTAATAAATTTTGAATAAAACGGCTGTGGTAATGTCTCTAATAAATCTGCTGATTGTTCATAAAATGGTTTATCCATTAATCCATATTCAGCAAGATCTTCTGAATTCATTTGATAATAATTTGAATCAAAGAAATGATCAAAACCAAATGATTTGTAGATTTCATTACGATTCCAGAAGCTTCCTGAGTTACCGTGAAATACAGCAGATGTATAGCCCTCTTGTCCAAGGATTGCTGGTGCTGCTTGATATGTGTTCAAGCCTTTCGTTGTAAAAGCAGATCCCTGTGGAAGACCATATAGTGAGTTTTCAAGAATAAACTCCGCATCAGCAGTTTTACCTTGTGCTGTCTGATGGAAGAAATTATCAAAATAAAATGTATTTTCATCCCTAGTTAATGAGTTAAGGAATGGTGTTACCTCTTCACCATGCAGCTCGTAATTGATTAAGAAGTTTTGCATGGACTCGAGGTGTAGATAAATCACGTTCATGCCTTTACCTGCACCAAAATAGGCGGGATTTGGTTCAGCATAGTTTGCTTTTGTATAGTTAATAACTTCAATACTGTCATTACTGTCCGCTAAAGCTCTTTGTGTAGAAGCCTTTGTGCTTTGAACAGCATCATAAATGGTATAGTTGTACATACCTAAATATTTCACAATATAATGGCGGTCAAACCCACGTGTTAAAAGCTGTGGACGATCAGCCTCTGCAAGTGTAAGGTTAACAGCTGAAATTAAAATCGCAAACGCAAATAATGCAGCTACTTTTAAACCCTTCAAGCTTGTTGTCGTTTCAATCTTCACGAATTTAAATACCAGAAGTGCGACTAATACGATAAAGTCAACAAAGAACAAGAGATCATACGGTCTCAAAAGTGAAACAACACTACCGCTCACATCGCCAAAGTTTTGTGTTTGGAACAATGTTGGCAATGTAATAAAGTCACTAAAGAAACGGTAATATAAAATATTCGCGTATAAAAGGAAAGACATTAAAAAATAGATAATAAGAAGTCTTCTATATCTCTTTTTCCCTTTCCCTAAAAATGCAAGACCTAAAAAGAATAATGCCGATCCAAGTGGATTCAAAAATAATAAAAATGTCTGCAATGTATTATCTATACTAATGTTAAACTCAGTTGATTGCGAAATGAATGTTTTCATCCAAAGAAATAGCACCGCTAATAAATAAAAGCCAAAAAAACTAGAGAAGATATTTTGACCACGTTTCAGAATGTTCTTTTTCATGATTGCACCTACCTTCAATCTAAACAAAAATTAAATTCAATACCCAAAACCCTAAAAACTATTTTATCAATCAAATATGAACAAATTGTTAATAGCTGAAATAAAATTTACATTTGCGATACATTCAATTACTTTACTACNNATTTTCTTAAAACTAGATGTATCCCCTTACATCCTTGCCTGTACATGGTTTGTACAAACATTTATAAATTACGTTCCATCCTTCAACTTTATGACCACTTTTCCTTTACAAATTATGCAAAAGAAAAGACGAAACGGTTACTTTCAATTATACTACTATAATAGGAATTACTTTAAATGGAAAGGGCTATTCGAACTATGTTTATTCTTGTGATTCTCCTATTTCTTTTGCTTTATAGTAGTATGAGCTTCCTTTTTGGGTATATGGGATGGGTATGGCTCAAACATTCATTTTCATTTCGACATAAAAAGACATATACCTTAGTCATTCTGGTTCTATCCTTAACCATCTTTGTTGGTTATTCTACATCATCTGCCATTCTCCAGACTATTGGATATTATTGGTTCATCCTAGCAGGTTTTGGACTCATTCTCCTACCAATCACAACGGTATTATTCTTCCTTTTAAAAAAGAAAAGGATTCGCGAAATTGGATATGGGGTGATCACGGTGTACATCCTTATCTTTAGCTTTGGGACTTTCTATACATGGAGTCCCGTTGTGCAAACCTATGATATTTCGATCAAGAAAAATGTCGAACGAAATGATTTGAAAATTTTAATGGCTTCTGATTTTCACCTTGGCAGTATTGTTGGTAAAAACCATCTTCAAAAATTTGTGCATTTAATAGAAGAAACTCGTCCAGATATTGTGTTGCTCCCTGGTGACCTCATCGATGATCACATTGAGCCATATATAAAGGAAAACATGGGCGAGATCATGAAAAAAATTGATGCACCACTCGGCGTCTATGCCACACTAGGAAATCATGATTACTACGGAAGTGATAATGAAAAAATTGTCGAAGAAATGGAGAAGCTCGGAATTGAGGTTTTAACAGATGAAGTAACCATGATTGAAAATGAGATCTATAT